>NZ_LGCW01000281.1:0-52430 GCF_001279365.1 Streptomyces sp. NRRL F-5755
GGTTGTTCGCGCCTTCCGGCGTGATCACTACTTTAGCGGCTTTTCCCGTCCGGCTCATAATCGAGTCGGTGGGCCGGAATTCCGGCATGCCGAAATCCGTCCCGTTCGGGAGTCGTGCTGGTGGTGATTGTGCCGCCGGTGCGGCGTGAGGGGTCGTCACGGTGCCTGTTGGCTCCGTGGCAACTCGGAGAACACTACACGAGGCCCTGGGGGGCTTCAAACCCGCGTCCGGGGGCGGTCGGAAGCGTACGGTGGCCCGTATGACAACGCGTGCGCTCGCACAGCAGTGGTGGCCCGCCTGACGGCGGCCGCCCCCAGCGCATGCAGACGACGGCCGCCGCCCCGGCGGCCGTTTCGCGTATCTCCTCGCAGCCGGCCGGTGGTGGCGCGGCGGTCCCGGGACCGGCAGGACGGGAGACGGGAAATGACGCGGCGAGAGCGGCGGGAGAAGACGCGGATCTTCTGCGGAGTGCGACCGACCGGGCATCTGACCTTGGGGAACTACCTGGGCGCCTTGCGCCGCTGGGCGGACGAGGACCAGCACCGTGCGGAGGCCCTGTTCTGCGTCGTGGATCTGCACGCGCTGACCGTGGACCACGATCCGGCGCGCGTGCGCAGGCTCAGCCGGCAGGCCGTCACGCTGTTGTTGGCGGTGGGGCTCGATCCACGGCGGTGCACCTTGTTCGTACAGAGTCACGTCGCCGAGCACACACGGCTGGCGTATCTGATGGAGTGCACGGCCGACGACGATGAGATGCGGCGCATGGCCCAGTACAGGGAGAAGGCCGCGAGCGAGCGGGCGCGGGGCGGCAGCGTTCGGCTGTCGTTGCTGACGTGTCCGGCGCTGATGGCGGCCGACATCCTCGCGTACGGGACCGACGAGGTGCCGGTGGATGAGGACCAGGCGCAGCAGCTGGAGCTGACGCGGGAACTGGCGATCCGCTTCAACCAGCGGTACGGGCACACGTTCGTGGTGCCGAAGGTGACGCGTCCGGCGGTGGCCGTGCGGGTGATGGATCTCCAAGATCCGGTGGCGGCGATGGGAACGTCGCATGCCCGCGGGGCGGGGGTCGTCCATCTGCTCGACGAGGCGGACGCCGTGCGCGAGAAGGTCATGGGCGCGGTGACGGATTCCGGGGCGGACGTCGTGTACGACCGGGCCGGGCGGCCCGGGGCGGCGAACCTGCTGGACGTACTGGCGGCGTGCGGCGGGGGCGATCCGGAGAAGCTGGCGGGTGCGTACGACTCGTACGGAGCGCTCAAGAAGGACACGGCCGAGGCGGTGGTCGAGCTGCTGCGGCCGGTGCGGGAGCGGCACGCGGAGCTGGTGGCGGACCCGGGGTACGTGGACTCCGTCCTGCGGGACGGGGCCGAGCGGGCGCGGGGCATGGCGCGGCCACGGGTGGATGCGGCGTATCGGGGGGTGGGGTTGCTGCCGGTGGGGTGAGCCCGGGGTCCGGTGGGTACAGGCCGGCCTTGTACGTACTACGTGCGTAGTGGGCGCAAGGCCGGTTCCCGGGCGTACGGAGTGGGTCAGCCGTTGCCGTTGGCGAGTTCGCGGCTGCGGTCGCGGGCCGCTTCCAGGGCGGCGATCAGGGCGGCCCGTACCCCGTGGTTCTCCAGCTCGCGGATGGCGTTGATGGTGGTGCCGGCGGGCGAGGTGACGTTCTCGCGCAGGGTCACCGGGTGCTCGCCGCTGTCCCGGAGCATGGTCGCCGCGCCGATCGCCGCCTGCACGATCAGGTCGTGGGCCTTGTCGCGCGGCAGGCCCAGCAGGATGCCGGCGTCGGTCATCGCCTCGACCAGGAAGTAGAAGTACGCCGGGCCGGAGCCGGAAAGGGCGGTGGCGGCGTCCTGCTGGGACTCCGGGACGCGCAGCGTCTTGCCGACGGTGGCGAAGATGCCCTCGGCGCGGGTGAGGTGCGCGGCGGTGGCGTGGGTGCCCGCGGAGATCACGGACATGGCCTCGTCCACGAGGGCGGGGGTGTTCGTCATGACACGTACGACCGGGGTGGCCGCGGGCAGCCGCTCCTCGAAGAAGGCCGTCGGAACGCCGGCGGCGCCGCTGATCACGAGGCGGTCGGCGGGGACGTGCGGGGCCAGCTCGGTGAGGAGGGCGCCCATGTCCTGCGGCTTGACCGTCAGGATGAGGGTGTCGGCGGACTTGGCGGCCTCGGCGTTGGTCACGGGGGTGACGCCGTAGCGGGTACGGAGCTGGTCGGCGCGTTCGGGGCGGCGGGCGGTGACCATGAGGTCGGTGGGGGCCCAGCCGCCTCGGATCATGCCGCTGAGGAGGGCTTCGCCGATTTTTCCGGTGCCGAGTACGGCGACCTTCTGGGTCATGTTGCGGTTCACCTCGCCGGTGGGGCTTCGGGGGTCTGGTGGCCGCCCGGGCGGCCGGCCGTTGTTGCTGCCCGGTCATCGTCGCATCGTGGGGGTTCGGCGGGTGGGGGCGTTCACGTTGTGGGCAGGGGTGGGGTGGCGTGGTGTGGGTGGGCGAGGTTGGTCTTGGACGCCGTGATCGCCCGGCGGGCTCGTCCTCAATCCCCCCAGCCAACGCCAGCAGGTGCCCCGCACAAGTCGCCCCGCCCGCCCCTCACCTCGTACGCCGCCGAAGCGTAGTCGTGCTCAGAGCCAGGATTCCGAGGGTGCAGGCGGTGACGATGGTGATGTCGTGGAGGAAAGCGGTGGTGATGGTGGGGTGGGTGAGGAGTTCGGTCATGCCGTCCACCGCGTAGGACATCGGCAGGACATTCGAGAATGCTTTGAGGACCGGCTGCATTGTGTCGCGTGGGGTGAACAGGCCGCACAGGAGGAGCTGGGGCATCAGGATCGCCGGCATGAATTGGACGGCCTGGAATTCGGAGGAGGCGAAAGCCGAGACAAAGAGGCCGAGGGCGGTGCCCAGGAGGGCGTCGAGGACGGCGACCAGGAGGAGCAGCCAGAGGGAGCCGCTGATGTCCAGGTCCAGCAGCCATACGGACAGGGCGGTGGCGAGGGCGGACTGGACGACGGCGAGGGCGCCGAAGGCCAGGGCGTAGCCGCCGAGCAGGTCGGCCTTGCCTAGGGGCATGGCGAGGAGGCGTTCGAGGGTGCCCGAGGTGCGTTCGCGGAGGGTGGCGATCGAGGTCACCAGGAACATCGTGATCATCGGGAAGACGCCGAGCAGCGAGGCGCCGACGCTGTCGAACGTCCGGGGGCGCGCGTCGAAGACGTACCGCAGCAGGGCGATCATCACGCAGGGGACGACCAGCATCAGGGCGATGGTGCGCGGGTCGTGGCGCAGCTGGCGCAGCACCCGGGCGGCGGTGGCCAGGGCGCGGGCCGCGGAGAAGGGCGGCGCTGCGGTGGTCATGCGGGGCGCTCCTCGGAGGGTCGTGCGGGCTGGTCCTGGGGCCGGCCAGGGGCGGGAGCGACCGCCTCGGCCCGTCCGGTGGCGGAAGCGGTCGCCTCGGCCCGGCCAGGGGCGGGAGCGGCCGTCTCGGCGTGCGTGGTGGCGCGTTCCGCCGCCGTTGCCGCGTCCACCAGGTGGAGGAAGGCTTCCTCGACCGTGTCCGTACGGGTACGGGCCCGCAGCGCGTCGGGGGTGTCCTCGGCGAGGATGCGGCCCTCGCGCATCAGGAGGAGCCGGTCGCAGCGTTCGGCCTCGTCCATGACGTGGGAGGAGACCAGGAGCGTGGCGCCGCGTTCGGTGGCGAGGCGGTGGAAGAGCTGCCACAGGTCGCGGCGGAGCACCGGGTCGAGGCCGACGGTGGGTTCGTCGAGGACGAGGAGTTCCGGCGTGCCCAGGAGGGCGACGGCGAGGGAGACGCGGCTGCGCTGGCCGCCGGAGAGATGGCCGGCCAGGGCGTCGGTGTGCCGGGTGAGGGCGACGTCCTCGATGGCGCGGCGCACCTGTTCCCGGCGGGTGGCGCGGGCGGCCCGTCCCGGGTGCAGGACGGCGGCGAAGTAGTCGAGGTTCTGGCGGACGGTGAGGTCGTCGTAGACGGACGGGGCCTGGGTGACGTAGCCGATGCGGGGGCGCAGGCGGGCGTGGCCCGCGGGGCGGCCGAGTACGTCGAGGGTGCCGCCGACCTTGGCCTGGGTGCCGACGACGGCGCGCATCAGGGTGGATTTGCCGCAGCCGGAGGGGCCGAGGAGTCCGGTGATCCGGCCGTGCGGGACGTCGAAGGTGAGGTCGTCCAGGACGGTGCGGTGGCCGCGTACGACGGTGAGGGCGCGGGCCCGGACGGCGGCGGGGGCGGTCGGGGCTGCGGTGCCCGTACCGGCCGGGGCGCGACCGTAATTCATCATGTGTTGAATATTGCGCGGACGGCCCGGGACGTCAAGGTGTCCGCGCGGCGGCGCACTCCGGTGGATGCCGTAGTGATCGGAATCGACCGTTCCTTTTCGCTGACTCCGCGTTTACATGACGGTTACACAGCGACTCGCGCAAAGTCATGTACCGCTGGACAGAATGAAGTTGACCGCCCAACCATCCGCACCGGAAGAGAGGGCTGACGCCATGCGCCGCGTGCTGCTGTTCCTCATGGCAGCGCTGCTGGCGTTCCCGGTCGGTGCCGAGAAGGCGCACGGGCGGGCGGCCGAGAGCCGCAACACGGTCGCGGCCGGGAGTACGGCCGCGCCCGGGAGCGGCGTACGGTCCGCCGTGACCCCGTACGCGTACGAGGACGGCGGCCCGGTGGACCCGGCGGCCGAGCGCTGCCCGACCGGCCGCGCCACCCGCTCGGCGACCGGCATGCCGGGCTCCCGGACCGGCGACCCGACCAGGTGCGCGGGCGCCCCGACCGTCCCGCCCGCCGAGGGGCCGTCACCGGCCGGCCCGGCCGCCGGCACCCGCGCCATACCCCTGACGAGGTCGGGTCAACTGCCCGTCAGTCATCGCGTCTTCCGCTGCTGAGCGGCGCCCGCCGGCCGCCGGACACCGGCAGCACGCCAGGCGCTCCACGGGCCGTCCCCCGCCCGCGCGCAGCACCGAGTTCACGGAGCCACCCGGACATCCGTCCCTCTCCCCCGCACGGCGCACCTTCGTGCCGTGCGGTCCACCGCAACGCGCTGGAGGCAGCAGCATGCGAAAAATCATGGCCATACGCCCGGATTTCACCGCTTCCCTCGTCGTCTTCCTGGTCGCCGTGCCCCTGTGCGTCGGCGTGGCCGTCGCCTCCGGCGTCCCGGCCGAACTCGGGCTCGTCACCGGCATCGTCGGCGGGCTGCTCACCGGCTTCCTGCCCGGCAGCAGCCTCCAGGTGAGCGGTCCGGCGGCCGGGCTGACCGTCCTCGTGTACGAGGCGGTGCGGGAGTTCGGGCTGAGCGCGCTGGGCGCGCTGGTGCTGGCCGCCGGGGTGTTGCAGCTCGTCATGGGGGCGCTGCGGCTGGGGCGGTGGTTCCGCGCGATCTCCGTGGCCGTCGTGCAGGGCATGCTCGCGGGCATCGGGCTGGTCCTGATCGCCGGTCAGCTGTACGCGCTCACCGACGCCAAGCCGCCCGGCGGCGGCCTCGGCAACCTCGGCGGCCTGCCGGAGCTGGCGGCCGACACGATCTGGTCGGACCAGGCGCTGACGGCGGCGGCGATCGGCGTGGGCACCATCGCCGTACTGGCGCTGTGGCCGCGCTGGAAGCGGGCGGCCCGCGTCCTGCCCGCGCCGCTCGCGGCCGTGGTCCTGGCCACCGTCGCCGTCGCCGTGCTCCGGCTGCCGGTGGCGCGGGTGGAGGTCGAGGGGCTGCTGTCCGCCGTACAGCCGCCGGGCGGGGCGGACTTCGCCCGGCTGGCGGAGGCCGGCGCGGTCGGCACCGTGCTGGCCTTCGCGCTGATCGCGTCCGCCGAGTCGCTGTTCAGCGCGGCGGCCGTGGACCGGCTGCACGACGGGCCCCGCACGGACTACGACAAGGAGCTGATGGCGCAGGGGGTGGGCAACGCGGCGTGCGGGCTGCTCGGCGCGCTGCCGATGACCGCGGTGATCGTGCGCAGCTCCGCGAACGTACGGGCCGGGGCGCGGACGAAGGCGTCGCGGGTGCTGCACGGCGTGTGGCTGCTGCTGTTCGCGGCGGCGTTCCCGGCGGCGCTGGGCGTCGTGCCGCTGGCGGCGCTGGCGGGGGTGCTCGTGCACGCGGGCTGGAAGCTCGTACCCGTACGGGATCTCGTGCCGCTGTGGCGGGAGCACCGGGGCGAGACCGTGGTGCTCGCGGGGACGGCGGTGGCGATCGTGGTGACCAACCTGTTCGAGGGGGTCGTCATCGGGCTGCTGATGGCGGTCGCGAAGTCCGCCTGGGAGACCTCGCACGCGCACCTGGAGGTGTCGGGGCTGGAGGACCGCGGGCCCGGGGCGGGGCCCATTCTCGTACGGGCCCTGGGGAATGCCACGTTCCTGCGGCTGCCGAGGCTGCTGGACCAGTTGGAGGCGCTGCCGCGTGAGCGCGCCGTCGTACTGGACCTCTCCGGGCTGCGCCATCTGGACCGCGCCTGCGCGGCGGCGCTCGGCAGCTGGGCGGAGCGGCGGCGGCCGGGGGACGGGCCGGAACCGGTCGATACCGGTGCCGGCCCCGTCCCTGATGCCGGTACCGGCTCCACTATCCGGACATAACTGTGCATAAGCGTCGTTAAGCGGAAGGGGGCGGCGTTGCGGGGCCAAAGGGCCGTAGGGTCGGGAGGCTTGATCCACTCGTCCGACGACCCGAGGAGCCCCGTGATCCGCCGGCCTCTCCGCTCCTGTGGTGCGACCGCCGCGCTCTCCGTCGCCCTGCTGCTGTCCTCCTGTACGAGCGCGTCCCGGCTGGACGGCACGGAGGGCGCGGGCAGCGTGCAGGACCCGCTCTTCCCCGCCCTCGGCAACGGCGGGTACGAGGTCGGCCACTACGGGCTCGACCTGGACTACGACGTACGCGGCGGCACCCTCGACGCCACCGCCGAGATCAGCGCCACCGCACAGGCCGACCTCGCCTCCTTCAAGCTGGACCTCCAGGGGATGAAGGTGCACGGCGTGCGGGTGGACGGCAAGGACGCGGAGTTCTCGCGCAAGGGCCACAAGCTGACGGTCCGGCCGCCGCGGACGGTGAAGAAGGGCGCCACGTTCCGTACGACCGTCGACTACGACGGCACGCCGGAGGAGATGACGGACGAGGACGGCTCCACCGAGGGCTGGGTGCGCACCGAGGACGGGGCGTTCGTCGCCGGCCAGCCGGCCGGGTCCATGACGTGGTTCCCCGGCAACAACCACCCGGGCGACAAGGCGGCGTACGACTTCCGGATCACCGTGCCGGACGGGTACACCGCCGTCGCCAACGGCGAACTGCGCGGCCGTAGGAGCGCGAAGGGGCGCACGACCTTCGAGTGGCACAACGGCGAGCCGATGGCCTCCTACCTCGCCACCGCGACCATCGGGAAGTTCACCGTCAAGGAGTCGCGGACGAAGAGCGGGCTGCCCGTGTACACGGCGGTGGACCCGGCGGAGGCCAAGGAGAGCGCGAAGCCGCTGGAGCGGCTGGACGCGATCCTGGACTGGTCGGTGAAACGGTTCGGCCCGTATCCGTTCTCCAGCGCCGGAGCCATCGTCGACCACACGCCCGAGCGGATCAGCTGGGGCGCGCTGGAGACGCAGACCAAGCCCGTCTATGCCGGGGCGCCGGACGAGGGCACGCTCGTGCACGAGACCGCGCACCAGTGGTTCGGCGATTCGGTGACGCCGAAGACGTGGCAGGACATCTGGCTCAACGAGGGGTTCGCGCAGTACGCGGAGTGGCTGTGGGAGGAGGACAAGGGCGGCCGCACGGCACAGCAGCAGTTCGACGCGCTGTACGCGACGGACGAGGACGACGAGGAGATCTGGGGCTTCCCGCCCGGCGACCCCGGCGGCCCGAAGAACGTGACCGGCGACCCCGTGTACAAGCGCGGCGGCATGGTCCTCCAGCAGCTCCGGAAGGCCGTCGGCGACAAGGTCTTCTTCTCGATCCTGAAGGACTGGCCGGCGGAACACCGCCACGGCAGCGCCGACACCCAGCAGTTCATCGACTTCTGCGCGGACCGCACGGACGTCGACCTGACGGACCTCTTCGACGACTGGCTGTACGGGGACGGGAAGCCGGACTGGGAGTACTGAGGAGCATGGGGACGGGGCGGGTCCGAGCGGGCCAGAGCCATGGCATGGCCTGTCGCATTACCTGTGAGGTAATCGACGGCTGGCCGGGCAGGCGGCAGCATCGTCCGCATGAGCAGCACTGACGCCGTGCAGACGGCAGCCACAGAGAACGAGAGCGCCGCGACGAGTGCCGTGGTCGACGCCTACCTCGCCACGGTCGCCGACCCGGAAGCGACGCCCGAGCGCATCGCCGCGCACTACGCGGAGCAAGTCGACTGGATGTGTGCCGACAATCCGGTGGTGCCGTGGCTGCGGCCGCGCGCGACGCGGGACGATGTCGCCGCACACTGGCGTGAGCTGCGTGAACACACCGTTCCTGGCGCGGGTGGCGCGTCCATCGACGCGCTCGTGATCTCGGGCCCTGAGGCGGTGCTGACCGGGCATCTGTGGGGGACGGTCCGGGCCACCGGCAAGGCGTTTCGGTCGCCCTTCGCGCTGCGTTTCACCGTGCGGGACGGGGCGATCGTGCGGCATCACGTCTACGAGGACAGCTTGGCAATCGCCGCGGCCTGTACTCCCGGAAGCTGAGCCGGCCGCGCCCCGTTCTAGCCGCGCTTCTTCTTCGTCTTCTTGGCTGCCGGGTTGCCGGTGCGCGCCGTCCGGCGGCGTTCGTGGCGCGCGCGTTCCTCCTCGTACTCGGCGCGTCGTACGCCCTCCCCCGGCGCTTCGACGAGGGCGCGGCAGAAGTAGGCGAGCAGCGAGCCGATGAAGCCGATGAGCAGCAGGCTCTGCGCGGAGCGGTCGGCCGGGCGGTTGGCGGCCACCTCGGCGGCGGGGCGGGTCAGGCGCTCCCACGTACGGCGGAAGGCGACCGCGCTGCACACCGCGAAGCAGGCCACGACCAGGGCGTTCAGGAACGAGCCGACCTCGGCGATCTCCAGGCCCTGGAAGGCGAAGCGCAGCACCACCGCGCCGGCGGCGGCGAGTGCCAGGGAGCCCACGGCGACCCCGGCCCGGCGCAGGCCGTAGCCGCTGTCGTGGTGCACCCAGGTCGTCCCGAAGAAGCGGATCGGGGCCGGCTCGGGGCCGGAGCGGTCCGGGGCGGGCCGTGTCTCGTCGCTCATGGGGCGATTATCCCTGGTGGGCCGGGGCGGCCGGGGTGGCGGTGGGCTGTGCGCGTCCCGATAGCATCCGCCTGTACATGCCAACCGGGGGAAGGGTCAGTATGCGCAGGCGATACGGACGAAGGGCCACGGCGATCGGGGCGCTGCCCCTGCTGGCGGTCACCGTCGCGGGGTGCGGCGGCTCGGCGCCCGGCCCCTCGGACGACAGCCCCACGGCCGCCGGCAGCCGCCCCGCACGCACTGCGACCGGCACCCCCACGACGCCCGGCGCCTCCGCTGCACCACGCCCCCTCACCGGCCCCCAGGCAGCCCGCGCGATGCTCTCGACCATCGATCTGCCGGCGGGCTGGTCGGTGGCGAAGGAGGATCTGTCGCCCGCGGTGGAGAAGGACGATCACGGCATTCACGACCTGAAGGGCGACGCGGCGTGCGACCGGGTGGTCGCCGATTCCTTCCGTGCCGTGCGGCCGAGCGCCGCGGTCGGCCGCACGATGGAGAATCCCATGGCCCGGCGCTCGCTGATGTTCGAGGTCAAGGCGTACCCGGACGTACGGGGCGCCGCCCAGCAGCTCGAACAGGTCAGGCAGTTGCGGCAGAAGTGCGCGACGGCCACGGCGGGGCCGTACGCGGTGAGCTACGGGGTGCTCAGCGTGCCGCGGCGCGGTGACGAGTCGGTGGGCGTCCGCCTGCGGGTGGGCGGCAACCGGTTCGACGAGGTCGTGATCCGGGTCGGCACCGGCATCACCATCGTCACGTTCCCCGGGGTCGCCGGCGACGACCCCGGGCTGGTGGAGTCCCTGACCGCCCAGGCCGCCGAGAAGCTGCGGCAGGCCGCTGCCGGGTGACGGCGGCCGGAGGGCCGGGCGGACGCGCCCGGCCCCGCCGCTTAGTTCGCGCAGTTCGGCGCCACGAAGCCGTCGCTGCCGGTGTGCACGTAGCTGTCCGAGACGTACTGGCCGGGCGCGATGCAGTCCCAGATGTCGGTGGTGCCGTACGGGCCGCTGACCCGCTGGCCGCGGCGCTGGCAGCGGATGGAGACCCGCGCCCCGTACGGGAGCTGCCGTACGACGGAGGCGCCGGTGCTCGGGCCGCTGCGGACGTTGACCTGGTAGCCGGGCGCGACCTGGTAGGTGGCCGCGGTCGCCGCCATCGCCCCGGCGGCCACGCCCTCGGCCTCCGTGACCGCCTCCGCCTCCGCGACCACCGCGGCCTCGTCGGCGCCGGTGCCGCCCGCCGTGCCGACGGTGTTCTCCTGTGTGCCGTTCATGCGTACTCCCCCGTTGAATGCTCTGGTTCCGGTGTCGCGGGCCGGTCCGCGGGCCGCGGCCGGTGCAACGCGCACGCTAGCAAGCCTCACCTGTCCCGTACGCACCATCGACTAGGCTCCGTGCGTCGCATCCGCGGCTCATGGACACGGGGGTGGAAGATGCCGCCGCTGCGCGGTTCCGAGGCGGACCCGGAAGCGGAACGTCCGCAATACGCCGGCCGGTACCGCCTGGACGCGCGCCTGGGCTCCGGCGGAATGGGCGTGGTGCACCTGGCGCGGTCGTCGTCGGGGCTGCGCCTGGCGGTGAAGGTCGTGCACGCCGACTTCGCCCAGGACCCGGAGTTCCGCGGCCGGTTCCGGCAGGAGGTGGCGGCGGCGCGGCGGGTGAGCGGCGCGTTCACCGCGCCGGTCGTGGACGCCGACCCGGACGCCGACCGCCCCTGGATGGCCACCCTCTACATCCCCGGCCCGACCCTCGGTGAGCACGTCAAGCGCAACGGCCCGCTGGCGCCCGCCGAGGTGCGGCGGCTGGCCGCGGGCCTGGCCGAGGCGCTGCGCGACATCCACCGGGCGGGCGTGGTGCACCGCGACCTCAAACCCGGCAACGTGCTGCTCGCCGCGGACGGCCCCAAGGTCATCGATTTTGGTATCTCGCGCCCCTCGGACAGCGAGATGCGCACCGAGACCGGCAAGCTCATCGGTACGCCGCCGTTCATGGCGCCCGAGCAGTTCCAGCGCCCGCGCGAGGTGGGCCCGGCGGCGGACGTCTTCGCGCTGGGGTCGGTGCTGGTGCACGCGGCGACCGGGCGGGGGCCGTTCGACTCGGAGAGCCCGTACATCGTCGCGTACCAAGTGGTGCACGACGAGGCGGACCTGACGGGTGTTCCGGAGGATCTGGCGCCGCTGATCCGCACCTGTCTGGCGAAGCGGCCGTCCGACCGGCCGACGCCGGACGTGCTGATGCGGATGCTGCACACCGAGATGCCCACGGAGATCCACGACGACCTGGGCGTGCTGCTCGCGGACGCCCCCGCTGCGGGGGACGTGCGCGTACCGGCTCAGCGGGAGGCCGAAGGGGAGGCCCTGAGGGAGCCCGTACGGATCGTTCCGGCGCCCGTGCCGTCCGCCGCGCCGGACCCGGGCGAGGAGACGCACGTACGGGACCGGAAGCCGGAAGCCGGGGCAGGGACGGAAGCGGAAGCGGAACCCGAAGCGGAGGCGGAGAAGAAGGCCGGCGCGGGGGGTGCGGAGCCCGCTGCCGCCGCTCCTCCGGACGAGAAGGACGCGGGCCGCGCCGGGCGTGGCGCGCGCCGCCGCTGGGCCGCCTGGGCCGCCCTGGCGGCGGTGCTGGCCGGTGCGGGCATCTTCACGGGCGTGCAGATGCTGGACTCCGACGACGACCCGGCGCTCCAGACGCACACCACCGACGGCACCGCCGCGGCCTTCCGCCCCTGGCACACCCCGCTGATGCGGCGGCCCGCCGGCCACCCGGCCGAGATGCCCTTTTGCACGTACGGCGCCTCCGCCGACGCTCCTGCCCTCTTCTGCGTCGAGCGGGGCCTGAAGGCCGCGCGGGTCGATCCGGGGAACGGCACGGTGACGTGGCGGCGCGCGGGCGAGCCGGTGCGCGAGAGCGACACCCCGCCGAGCGCGCCGGTCCTCTCCGGCGGGCTGCTCTACGTACGGTCCCCCGACGGCAAGCGGCTGGAAGCGCTCGACCCGTCGGCCGGCGGGCGGGGCGCGACGCGCTGGAGCAAGAGCCTGGCCGGGTACGGACCCGAAGTCCGGTTCGTGGGCGGCGCCGTGCTCCTGACGGCGGCGGATGGCATGGTCACCGCCCTGGACAGCGCCACGCACGAGGAACTGTGGCACCAGCGCTACTCGGCGCAGCCGCTGGGGCAGTTCACCGCGTACGGGGACGGCCGTACCGCCTACGCGGCCACCGTCGCGGCCGACGGCGCCACCACCATGGTCACCGCGATCGACCCGGCGCACGGCACGGTCCGCTGGGAGCGGCGGCTGCCCGGCTCGCTCACCGTGGTGGGCGCGGGCGCGTCCGGCTCGGTCTACCTGGCCGCCGCCGACCCGCTGATCGTCACCCGTACCGCGGCCGTCGTCCGCTACGACCCCGGTACGCACCGGGTACGGCGGCTGCCGCTGGCCGCGCCGGTGGACGACGCGGCAGCCGTGGTGCGCGGGGAGACGGCGTATGTGCTCGCGGCCGGCGGCACCCTCCAGGCGGTCGGCGACCGGCGGTGGACCATGGAGACGTCGGTGAGCCGGGCCTCCGCGCCGGTGCTCGACCCGCGGGGCGAGCGGCTGTACTTCACCGGCGCCGACGGCCGGCTGCTGGCCGTGGACACCCGGCGCGGCGCGCTGCTCGGCCAGACGCCGCCCCGGCTGGCCACCGGCCGCAGCGGCTACCTGGAGAAGCTGCCCGCGCCGCTGCCGGACCCGCGGCACGGCCGGATCTACGCGGCCGCGCCGGACGGCTCGGTCTTCGCCGCGAACGCGGAGAACCCCGCCCGCTGGTGAGGCGGGCGGGGCTCTCAAGAGGCGTTACGGGGGCTCAGTCCAGCTTCGTCACGTCGCGCACCGCGCCCTTGTCGGCGCTGGTGGCCATCGCCGCGTAGGCGCGCAGGGCCTGCGAGACCTTGCGCTCGCGCTGCTTCGGCGCGTACACGCCGCCCAGCGCCTCCCGGCGGGCCGTCAGCTCCTCCTCGGGGACGAGGAGTTCGATGGTGCGGTTCGGGATGTCGATACGGATGCGGTCGCCGTCCTCGACCAGGGCGATGGTGCCGCCGGAGGCCGCCTCGGGCGAGGCGTGGCCGATGGACAGGCCGGAGGTGCCGCCGGAGAAGCGGCCGTCGGTGACCAGCGCGCACGCCTTGCCCAGGCCGCGGCCCTTGAGGAAGGACGTCGGGTAGAGCATCTCCTGCATGCCGGGGCCGCCCTTGGGGCCTTCGTAGCGGATGACGACCACGTCGCCCTCCTTGACCTGCTTGCCGAGGATCTTCTCGACGGCCTCCTCCTGCGACTCGCAGACCACGGCCGGGCCCTCGAACGTCCAGATCGACTCGTCGACGCCCGCGGTCTTCACCACGCAGCCGTCCTCGGCGAGGTTGCCCTTGAGGACGGCCAGGCCGCCGTCGGCGGAGTAGGCGTGGGCGACGTCGCGGATGCAGCCGCCCTCGGCGTCCAGGTCGAGGGTGTCCCAGCGCTCGGACTGGGAGAAGGCGGTGGCGGAGCGCTTGCAGCCGGGGGCCGCGTGCCACAGCTCGACGGCTTCCGGGGAGGGCGAGCCGCCGCGCACGTCCCAGATCTTGAGCCAGTCGGCCATCGAGGAGCTGTGCACGGTGTGCACGTCCTCGTTGAGCAGCCCGGCACGGTACAGCTCGCCCAGGATGGCGGGGATGCCGCCCGCCCGGTGCACGTCCTCCATGTAGTACGTGCCGCCCGGCGCGACGTTCGGCGCGACCTTGGCCAGGCAGGGCACCCGGCGCGAGACCGCGTTGATGTCCTCCAGGTCGTAATCCAGCCCGGCTTCCTGGGCGGCGGCCAGCAGGTGCAGGATCGTGTTGGTGGAGCCGCCCATGGCGATGTCCAGGGCCATGGCGTTGTCGAAGGAGGCGCGGGAGCCGATGCTGCGCGGCAGCACGGTCGCGTCGTCCTCGTCGTAGTACCGCTTGGTGATCTCCACGACCGTACGGCCGGCGTTTTCGTACAGCGCCTTGCGTGCGGTGTGGGTGGCCAGCACCGAGCCGTTGCCGGGCAGCGACAGGCCGATGGCCTCGGTCAGGCAGTTCATCGAGTTGGCGGTGAACATGCCGGAACAGGAGCCGCAGGTCGGGCAGGCGTTGTCCTCGATACGGAGGATGTCCTCGTCCGAGACGTTCTCGTCGACCGCGTCGGAGATCGCGTTGATCAGGTCCAGCTTGCGGACGGTGCCGTCGACGAGGGTGGCGCGGCCGGCCTCCATGGGGCCGCCGGAGACGAAGACGGTGGGGATGTTCAGCCGCATCGCGGCCATCAGCATCCCCGGGGTGATCTTGTCGCAGTTGGAGATGCAGATCAGCGCGTCCGCGCAGTGCGCCTCGACCATGTACTCGACGGAGTCGGCGATCAGGTCGCGGGACGGCAGCGAGTAGAGCATGCCGCCGTGGCCCATGGCGATGCCGTCGTCCACCGCGATGGTGTTGAACTCGCGGGCGATGCCGCCGGCCGCCTTGATCGCCTCGCTGACGATCCGGCCGACCGGCTGGAGGTGGGTGTGGCCCGGCACGAACTCGGTGAAGCTGTTGGCCACCGCGATCACGGGCTTGCCGAAGTCCTCGCGCGCTACGCCCGACGCCTGCATGAGCGCGCGGGCGCCGGCCATGTTGCGGCCATGGGTGACGGTGCGGGACCTCAGCTCGGGCACGTGGATCCACTCCCTCGGGTGCGTGTACATCTCCCGTACGCCCAGTGCGCGTACGTATGTGAATCAGTCGAGACTACGCCCCGGCTCCAAGATCTGGACAGTGAATCCGGCATGTGAGACAGGTGACCGCTGGGCGGACACATACCGGGGGCTCTCCCGGCTGGTCAGGGCCCGGTCAGATGCTGCTGCACCACCGGCGCCACCCGGGCGATGATCCGCTCCGGGTCGGCCGACGCCAGCGGCTCCAGCTTGATCACGTACCGCATGAGGGCCGTACCGACCAGCTGCGCCGCCGCCAGCTCGGCCCGCAGCTCGGCGTCCGGTACGGCCAGCTCGCCGGCGATCCGGCGCAGCAGCTGGCGGGCGATGAGCTTGCGGAAGACCGCGGCGGCCACGTCGTTGGTCAGGGCGCTGCGCACGATCGCCAGCAGGGGTTCGCGGGTGACCGGGTTCTCCCAGACGCCGAAGACGAAGCGGGTCATCCGCTCGCCCGCGCCGTCCAGGCCGCCGTCGAGCACCGCCTCGGGGGCGTTCAGGGCGGGCGCGAAGGACATCTCGACCGCGGCCTCGAAGACCTGCTCCTTGGTGCCGTAGTAGTGGTGGACCAGGGCCGGGTCCACGTCCGCCGCCTTGGCGATACCGCGGATCGACGCCTTCTCGTAGCCGCGCGCGGCGAACTCGGCGCGGGCCGCGGTCAGGATGCGCTCGCGCGCGCCGGGGCCGCCCGCGGAATCCGTACGGGAGGGGCGGCCGCGCCTGCGGGCACCCCCGGCCACGGCAGGGCCGTCCGTCACGACCCCGGCACCCACGTCGGCGACGCCAGGTGGAGCCGGGTGAACGCCAGCGCCTCCGCGAGATCGGCCTCGCGCTCGGCGCCGGACATCGCCCGCCGGGTGTTGACCTCGACCACGATGTGCCCGGCGAAACCGGTGGCCGCCAGCCGCTCCAGCAGCTCGGCGCAGGGCTGCGAGCCGCGCCCCGGCACCAGGTGCTCGTCCTTGTTGGAGCCGTTGCCGTCGGCGAGGTGGATGTGCGCCAGGCGCTCGCCCATCCGGTCGACCATGTGCAGCGCGTCGCTGCGGGAGGTGGCGGTGTGCGAGAGGTCGACGGTGAAGTGGCGGTAGTCGTCCTTGGTCGGGTCCCAGTCCGGCGCGTACGCCAGCATCTCGCGGTCCCGGTAGCGCCACGGATACATGTTCTCGACGGCGAACCGCACGTCGGTCTCGCTCTCCATCCGCCACACTCCGCGCACGAACTCGCGGGCGTAATTGCGCTGCCACCGGAAGGGCGGATGGACGACCACCGTCGACGCGCCGAGCTTCTCCGCGGCGTTGCGAGCGCGCTGCAGCTTCACCCAGGGGTCCGTGGACCACACCCGCTGCGTGATCAGCAGGCACGGCGCGTGCACGGCCAGGATCGGCACCCCGTGGTAGTCGGAGAGCCGGCGCAGCGCCTCGATGTCCTGGCTGACCGGATCGGTCCACACCATGACCTCGACGCCGTCGTAGCCCAGGCGCGCGGCGATCTCGAAGGCCGTCGCCGTCGACTCCGGATACACCGAGGCCGTGGACAGGGCGACCTTCGCATCCGGGATGCGCACCACTGGCTCCGTCACGAGGGACAGGGTACGGGCCGCCGCCGACGGGCGGGGGCCGCGCCCCTACGCCGGAGGCAGGTGGTCCAGATGGCGCAGGATCACGCCCTCGCGCAGCGCCCACGGGCAGATCTCCAGCGTGCGCACGCCGAACAGGTCCATCGCGCCCTCCGCCACCAGCGCCCCGGCCACCAGCTGGCGCGAGCGGCCCTCGGAGACGCCGGGCAGCTTGGCGCGCTCCGCGCCGGTCATCGCCGCGAGCTTCGGCACCCACTCCTCCAGCGCCTTACGGTCCAGCTCACGCTGGGTGTAGAGGCCCTCGGCGGACCGGGCGGCACCGGCGATACGGGCCAGCTGCTTGAAGGTCTTGGAGGTGCCCACGACGTGGTCGGGAGTCCCGAAGCGCGTGAAATCGCTCACCACCCGTGCGATTTCGGCCCGTACGCGCTTGCGCAGCGCCCGTATGTCCTCCGGCTCCGGCGGGTCGCCCGGCAGGTCGCCCGCGGTCAGCCGGCCCGCGCCGAGCGGCAGCGACACCGCCGCGTCCGGCTCCTCGTCCAGCCCGTACGCGATCTCCAGCGAGCCGCCGCCGATGTCCAGCACCAGCAGCCGCCCCGCCGACCAGCCGAACCAGCGGCGGGCCGCGAGGAACGTCAGCCGGGCCTCGTCCTCGCCCGACAGCACCCCGAGGCGTACGCCGGTCTCCTGCTCGACCCGGCGCAGCACGTCCTCCCCGTTGGCCGCCTCGCGGATCGCGGAGGTGGCGAACGGCAGCACGTCCTCGACGCCCTTGTCCTCCGCGACCTGCACCGCGGCCCGTACCGTGGCCACCAGCCGCTCCACGCCCGCGGCACCGACCGCGCCGTCCTCGTCGAGGAGTTCGGCCAGCCGCAGCTCCGCCTTGTGGGAGTAGGCCGGCAGCGGACGCGCACCCGGGTGCGCGTCCATCACCAGCAGATGAACCGTGTTCGAACCCACATCGAGGACACCGAGTCTCATACGTTGAACCTACTGCGCGTGGCCGGGAACCGACGGCGAGGCCCCGGCCTCGGAGGGCCGATCCGCGTACCGGCCGTCTTACGCTGGAGTAGTGGCTAAGACGAACAAGGCGAAGCAGAACAAAGCCCTGAAGAAGGCGGAAAAGCAGCGCGCGGCACGGGAGGCGCAAGGGGCTCGGGCCGACGAGGTCGGCGGTCTGGACTTCGCCCGCGCCTGGGTCACCTTCCCCGACCCCGCCGACGACGAGCAGGTCTTCCGCTGCGACCTGACCTGGCTCACCTCCCGCTGGACGTGCATCTTCGGCAGCGGCTGCAAGGGCATCGAGGCGGGGCGCGCGGACGACGGGTGCTGCACGCTCGGCGCGCACTTCTCCGACGAGGAGGACGAGCAGCGGGTCGCGGAGCACGTGGCGCGGCTCACACCCGACCTGTGGCAGTTCCACGATGTCGGCACCTCCACCGGCTGGACCCAGGAGGACGAGGACGGCGACCGCCAGACCCGGCGCTGGAAGGGCTCGTGCATCTTCCAGAACCGCCCCGGCTTCCCGGCCGGCGCCGGCTGCTCGCTGCACATCCTCGCGCTCCGCGAGGGCCGCGAGCCGCTGGAGACCAAGCCGGACGTGTGCTGGCAGCTGCCGGTCCGGCGCACCTACGACTGGATCGACCGCCCCGACGACACCCGCGTCCTCCAGGTCACCATCGGCGAGTACGACCGCCGCGGCTGGGGCCCCGGCGGCCACGACCTGCACTGGTGGTGCACGTCGGCGACCTCGGCACACGGCGCCGGCGAGCCGGTGTACGTGTCCTACGGGCCGGAGCTGACCGAGCTGATGGGCAAGGAGGGCTACGACCGGCTCGTGGAACTCTGCGAGGAGCGCCTGGCGGCGACCCTGCCGATGGCGCCGCATCCGGCGGACCCCAAGTAGCCGTCGCTTCGGGGCCGTACGCCGCGCGTGCCCGCCGCTCAGCCCGCCGGTCCCGTCGTATCGGACGGTGACGGGCTCGGGCCCGTGGTCGGCTCCCCCGGCGTGGGCGTGGGTGAGGAGCTGGGGGCGGGCGAAGCGGTCGGGTGGTGCGTCGGGTCCGGCGCCGGTGGGGTCGGCCTCGGGCCGGGGTGGTGGCCGGGGCCGGGGCCCGGGGGCCGCCCGGGACCCGGCCGGTGGCCGCCCTCGCCCCATCCCTCCAGGGTCACCGTCGTGCCGCCGGGGGCGAGCGTGATCCGCGCGTTCCAGTAGCCGTCCGGTTCGCGGCCGTGGTCCACGGTCACCACGACCGTGACGGACTCGCCGGGGGCGAGCACTCCGCCCGTGCTGCTCAGCAGGAGCCACGGCGCGCCCGGCCGCGCCGACCAGTGGACCGGCTCGCCGCCGGACGCGGTGAGCGTGACGGCCGTACCAAAACCGCTCGGCCGGGCCGTGACGGTCAGCCGCCCGGGGCCGGTGCGGGAACGGTCCGGCTCGCCGGGGCGCAGCGGCATCCCGTCCGCGCCGACCACCTGCACCGAGACGGCGGGCAGGCCGCTCGCTGCGGAGTGCGCTCCGCGGGCCCGCGCGCTGCCCGCGTTCTCGTACGGGTCGCCGTCGAGCGCGCCGGGGCCGTCCGCCTCGCCGGCCGTCACCGACGGACCCTCGGACTCGCCGGTCATCGGCGCGCCACGGTAGGCGGCCCACAGGGCGAGCACCGGCGCCGCCAGGACGGTGGCGAGCACGGTCGTGGTCACGGCCCGGGTCCGCGCCCGGCGCCGGCGGGTCGCCGGATCTTTGGGGCGGACGGGGAAGCCGCGCCGGTCGTAGCGAGGAGAACCGTTTACGCCAGCGGAGCGGCCCGCACGCCCGGAGCGCGGCGAGGCGCCCGCGCCCGCCACGCCCTCGGCGCGCCCCGAACGCGAGTTGCGCGCCGCCGCCATGGCCGTGCACACGGCCGTACGCGGGGCGGCAACCACCGACAACGCGCCGTGGCCGAGGGGCGCGGTGCCCGGCCAGGGGCCGTGCGCGGTGACCCGCTCGGCCGTACGGCGGCACTCGGCGCAGTCGTCCACGTGCCGGACCAGCTCCCGGCGCAGCGCGACCCCCAGCAGCATCTGGGTGTCGCCGGCGAGTTGGGCGACATCCGGGCAGCGGCCGAACTCGACGACGGTGAGCGCGGCGCGGGTGCGCTCGACCTCGCAGGAGGCGGCGGCCAGGAGGGTGCGGGTGGCGACGAGGTCGCCTCCGAGGACGGCGGCCACCTCCTCGGTGGACAGGCGGTGGCGCACGGACAGCTCCAGCGCCTCGCGCTGCTCGGGGGTCGTGCCGGCGGCCTCCGGCCAGGCCAGGGAGGCCAGTTCGCGGCGGCGGCGCGCCGCGTCGGGGGCGCCGCCGGGACCGGCCGGGGCGCCGAACCCGGTGGACGCGCCCGTACCGAAGGTGGTGACGCCGTGGTTCGTGGCGGGGTCCGTACCGGCCCCGGCGGGCGGGGCCGCTGATTCCGCGGGAACCCCGGTACCGTGGTCCGTTCCGCCGTCCGGGGTCCGGTCCGCGAGCCGCCGCAGACAGGCCCACCGGGCCAGCGCGTACAGCCAGGAGCGGTAGAGGGCGGCGTCGGGGGGCCGTCGGCCGTGGTGCCGCTCGGCGACGGCGAGCACCTCGCCGAGGACGGCGGTGGCCGCGTCGTGCTCGCACAGGACGGACAGACAGTAGGTGAACAGGCCGTCCAGGTGGGGTTCGTACCGCTCGGGGAGGCTCGGCAGGGCGCGGCGGCCGTCGCCGTGCGCCTGATGTGCGCCGGTGGCGTGCGTGGGGTGATCGGACCTGCTGCTCATCACCCGGCGACGGTAGGGGGGTGATGCGGGGCCTATCGCGCCGCATGGCCTCTTTTAATCCGTACGGGTGGTCTTCTCGCTCGAAAGGGGACCCGAGAACCTGGTTTCCCACTCGACGCTCTCGTTCACGTCCCGCACCGGCCGCCCGCACGCGCCCCACCGGCCCCTTCCCGTCGGCGCCGCCCGCCCGCGTTGTCACACCCCACGGCTACGGTGAACCCCATGGCGACTCGTAAATCCTCGGCCAAGGAGCGGCCCTCGTACCGCTGCACCGAATGCGGCTGGACCACCGCGAAGTGGCTCGGCCGCTGCCCGGAGTGCCAGGCGTGGGGCACGGTCGAGGAGTTCGGCGGCGCCCCCGCCGTCCGTACGACCGCGCCCGGCCGCGTCACGACGGCCGCGCTGCCCATCGGCCAGGTGGACGGCCGCCGGGCCACCGCCCGCTCCACGGGCGTGGACGAGCTGGACCGGGTGCTCGGCGGCGGCTTGGTCCCCGGCGCCGTGGTGCTGCTCGCCGGCGAGCCCGGCGTCGGCAAGTCCACCCTGCTGCTGGACGTGGCCGCCAAGGCCGCCAGCGACGACCACCGCACGCTGTATGTGACCGGCGAGGAGTCCGCGAGCCAGGTGCGGCTGCGCGCCGACCGCATCGGCGCCATCGACGACCACCTCTACCTCGCCGCCGAGACCGACCTGTCCGCCGTCCTGGGGCACCTGGACTCGGTCAAGCCGTCCCTGCTGATCGTGGACTCCGTCCAGACCGTCGCCTCCCCCGAGATCGACGGCGCGCCCGGCGGCATGGCCCAGGTCCGCGAGGTCGCCGGCGCCCTGATCCGCGCGTCCAAGGAGCGCGGCATGGCCACCCTGCTGGTCGGCCACGTCACCAAGGACGGCGCCATCGCGGGCCCCCGCCTCCTGGAACACCTGGTCGATGTCGTACTGAATTTCGAAGGGGACCGGCACGCCCGTCTGCGCCTGGTGCGCGGTGTGAAGAACCGCTACGGCACCACCGACGAGGTCGGCTGCTTCGAGCTGCACGACGAGGGCATCACCGGTCTGGCCGATCCGTCCGGCCTCTTCCTGACCCGCCGCGACGAGCCGGTGCCCGGCACGTGCCTGACGGTCACCCTGGAGGGCCGCCGCCCGCTGGTCGCCGAGGTGCAGGCGCTGACCGTCGACACCCAGATCCCCTCCCCCCGCCGCACCACCTCCGGCCTGGAGACCTCCCGGGTCTCGATGATGCTGGCCGTGCTGGAGCAGCGCGGGCGCATCGCCGCCCTGGGCAAGCGCGACATCTACAGCGCGACGGTCGGCGGCGTGAAGCTGACCGAGCCGGCCGCCGACCTCGCCGTGGCGCTCGCGCTGGCCAGCGCCGCCAGCGACACCCCGCTGCCGAAGAACCTGGTCGCGATCGGCGAGGTGGGCCTGGCCGGCGAGGTCAGGCGGGTGACGGGCGTACAGCGCCGGCTGGCCGAGGCGGCCCGCCTCGGCTTCACCCACGCCCTGGTCCCGGCCGACCCGGGCAAGATCCCGCCCGGCATGCGGGTGCTGGAGGTGGCCGATGTGGGCGAGGCGCTGCGCGTCCTGCCCAGGCGCCCGCGCCGGGAGGCGCGCGAGAAGGCCCCGGCCGGACAGGCCGGTCCGGGTGGTGATGCCCCTGCCTCGTGACGCGGTGCCCGCCACACGGGCGGCAGTCCGTCCCAAGGACGGACGGCGTGCTTTTACAGACAGCCTCTAGCCTGGGCGCCGGTAGACTTTGCCCCGGTCTCGCCTGTCAATGAAGTCATGCCGTCGGCCCGCGCAGCCCGTGAGCTGCGTGACCAAGGCATCTGCCGGGCGGCCTGCGGCACCGACAGACCTTGCGACGGAGGAGTGCAGTGGCAGCCAACGACCGGGCATCGTCGTCTGGTGGCAGGTCCGGTTGGGGGCCGCCCACCCGGAGGTCGGGCGACGGCGGCGGTACGGACAGCCTGATGCGGGCCTCGCTGAGCGCGGTTGCGCCCGGTACGGCGCTGCGCGACGGCCTGGAGCGCATCCTGCGCGGCAACACCGGCGGCCTGATCGTCCTGGGTTTCGACAAGACCGTCGAGTCGATGTGCACCGGCGGCTTCGTGCTGGACGTGGAGTTCTCGGCGACCCGGCTGCGCGAGCTGTGCAAGCTGGACGGCGCCCTGGTCCTGGACAAGGACATCACCAAGATCCTGCGGGCCGGTGTGCAGCTGGTCCCGGACGCCTCCATCCCCACCGAGGAGACCGGCACCCGCCACCGCACCGCCCAGCGCGTCTCGATACAGGCCGGTTTCCCGGTCGTCTCGGTCAGCCAGTCGATGCGCCTGATCGCGCTGTACGTCGACGGTGAGCGCCGCGTCCTGGAGGAGTCGGCGGCGATCCTCTCCCGCGCCAACCAGGCCCTGGCCACCCTGGAGCGCTACAAGCTCCGCCTGGACGAGGTCGCCGGCACCCTGTCCGCGCTGGAGATCGAGGACCTGGTCACGGTCCGGGACGTCACCGCGGTCGCACAGCGGCTGGAGATGGTGCGCCGCATCGCGACCGAGATCGCCGAGTACGTGGTCGAGCTGGGCACGGACGGCCGGCTGCTCTCCCTCCAGCTGGACGAGCTGATCGCGGGCGTCGAGCCGGAGCGCGAGCTGGTCGCCCGCGACTACGTCCCCGAGCCGACCGCCAAGCGCTCCCGTACGGTGCCCGAGGCACTGTCCGAGCTGGACGCCCTCAGCCACGCCGAGCTGCTGGAACTGCCCATCGTGGCGCGCGCCCTGGGCTACAGCGGCTCGCCCGAGACGCTGGACTCGGCGGTCTCGCCGCGCGGCTTCCGGCTGCTGGCGAAGGTGCCGCGGCTGCCGGGCGCCGTCATCGACCGGCTGGTCGACCACTTCGGCGGGCTGCAGAAGCTGCTCGCGGCGAGCGTGGACGACCTCCAGGCGGTGGACGGCGTCGGCGAGGCCCGCGCCCGGTCCGTACGGGAAGGGCTGTCCCGGCTGGCGGAGTCGTCGATTCTCGAACGGTACGTGTAGGGACTGCCGGTTTCCGGACGGGATGTGGCGGGCCCGTAACGGCGTCCCGCGTGCGGGCGTCCGTACGCCCGCACGCCGCCGGGTCTCACCTCACCCACGCAGGAACTTCACCCGCCCGGAATCTCACCCGCGCAAAAACGCCTCCTCCTTCTCCGGCGCCAGTCCGACCGGCTGCCGGGGCCGCAGCGGGGGCGGCCCGTCCAGCTTCCGGAGCCACGCCCAGGTGTCGGCCACCGTCTCCGCGACCGGCCGGCAGCGCAGTCCGGCGCCGAACGCCTTGGCCGGGTTGCCGCGGTGGATGGCGTCGTACAGCTCGCCCGGCGGCAGCCAGACGGGCAGTTCCGTCCAGGGGGTCAGGCCCGCCGCGAGGATCTCCTCCGGTCCGCTCCAGCGCAGTTCTGCGTCCGAGCCGGTGACCGCCACGCACGCCTCCAGCAGTTCGCCCATCGTGGCGTGCCCGGGCTCGCTGATGAGGTTGTACGGGCCGCACAGTCCGGCCTCCGCGGCGTGCAGGACCCATTCGGCCAGGTCACGGACGTCGATGTACTGAAGGCCCAGGTCCCGCGGGCCCGGCGCGAGCACCGGGCCGCCGCGGGCGATGCGCGTCAGCCACCAGGGAAGCCGGCCGATGTTCTCCCACGGCCCGAGGATCATCCCGGCGCGGGCCAGCACCGTGCGGTCCTCGCCGAAGGCCGCCAGCGCGGCCAGCTCGCCGCCGCGCTTGTCCTCCGCGTACGCCACCGCTTCCGCGTCCGGTGAGCCGTCCACCAGCGGGCTGGCCTCGGTGTGCCCGGGTCCGGCCGGGTGCCGGTACACCGAGCCGGTGGACACGTACACGTACCGCCCGGCCCGGTCCGCGAGCAGCCGGGCCGCGTCGCGGACCGCGGTCGGCGCCCAGGCCCAGGTGTCCACGACGACGTCCCAGGTGCCGTCGGCGAGCGCGGTGAGGGTGGCCGCGTCGGTGCGGTCGCCGTGCACGACGGCCGTTCCCGGCACCGGGGCGTGCTGTCCCCGGTGGAAGACCGTGACCTGCCAGCCGCGGGCCAGCGCGGCCTCGGTGACCGCGCGCCCCACGAACTCCGTTCCGCCCAGCATCAGTAGCTTCATGCGGCCGACTGTGCCGGATCATGGCCGGGCGGGCCATGGATGCACGCTCTCAGCGCAATCGGCACCGGCGGGAGGGGCGATGTCCGGCCACGTTCGAACACCCGTCTCCGGGGCGGTGGTTCAGTCCTTGGCCAGGACGAACGACGTCCGCACCGCGGCCAGCCCGCCCACCTTGGCCTCGACCAGGTACGTACCGGGCCCGACCGGCTCGGCCTGTGGCGTCGCGCACTCGGAGGTGCTGGGCTTGCGGTCCCACTCGACGGTCCGGGTGACCGAGCCGCCCGCCGGCACCTGTACGGGAGCGCTGCTGCCGCTGCCGGGCGGGCAGTCGCCGGAGGACCAGACCCGCTCGTCCTCGGAGGTCTCGGTTATGGTCAGCGCCGCATAGCCGCGGCCGAGGTCCACCTTGCAGGCGCTGTCGGCCGCGTTCTCGACCGTGACCTCGAACTTCGGCTTCTCGCCCGGCTCGTAGGTGTTCTTCAGGCTGCGCAGCTTCAACTTCGTGTCGTCCTGCGCGCAGTTCGGGAGCGCGGAGCCGGCCGGCACGGTCACGGCGCCGCTGCCCACTCCTATGGGCGCGCCGCCGGAGCCCGAGGCGCCGCCGCTGCCGCCCGTACCACCGCCGGAACCGGCGGCACCGCCGTCCGAGCCGCCGGCGCCGCCGGAACCCGAGCCGGACCCGCCGCTGCCGCCGCCCGACTCGTCGCGGCCGCCCGGCTTTTGGCTGTTCCCGGAATCCGTCGCGTTCGGCCCCGGCGTGATGGACGTGGCAGGGCCCGGCGCGCCCTGCCCCTTGCCCTCGCCGCCGGCCTTGCCGTCGTCGCCGCTCCAGTTGAGGGCCCACACCACCAACAGGACGAGCAGGGCGACGATGGCCAGCGCAACGGCCCTCCGCCGCCAGTAGATGGAGGAGGGAAGCGGCCCGATCGGATTGCGCAGAGATCCCACGCGGAAACTCTACGAGAGATCAGCTGTCACACCGGCCAGTACCCGCCGCACGAAGCCGCAACTTTTCAGATCATCGGCACGGAAACGGGGTCCCGCGCCGCCCGGGGCCGTGGCCCCTTCGTGATCCCCGGCCGTCCGCACCCCCCCCCCGCCCGCCACCCCACTTTCGTCAGGGGCACCCCTTGACGTTCGCCAGATGCGGCTTTGACGTAACAGTCCGTACCGTATGCGTTCATGTACAGCACCGATCTCTATCGCGTCGTCACCGACTTCGCGCACG
The DNA here is from genome assembly GCF_001279365.1 of Streptomyces sp. NRRL F-5755. Lineage (NCBI taxonomy): Bacteria > Bacillati > Actinomycetota > Actinomycetes > Kitasatosporales > Streptomycetaceae > Streptomyces > Streptomyces sp. NRRL F-5755. The sequence goes on from NZ_LGCW01000281.1 coordinate 25,640, forward strand.
ACACCCCTGGCTGGATTCATTCGCTGGCCGCCGGCGGCACGGAAGGCGGCATCCTGCTGCTCATGGCGCTGGCCGTCTTCGGCTGGTGGCGGTCCAGGAAGGGGGAGGAGCGGCTGGTCGCGCTGGCGATCCTGGTACCGGTCGGCACGGCCGTCGCGTATCTGGTGAGTGAGATCGTCAAGAGCCTGGTGGACGAGGAGCGGCCCTGCCGGGCCGTGGCCGGGGCCGCCGCCTCCATCGTGCAGTGCCCGCCGCAGGGCGACTGGTCCTTCCCGAGCAACCACTCGACGATCGCGGCGGCGCTGGCCGTCGGCATCGTGTTCGCCTGGCGCGCGGCGGCCTGGCTGGTGCTGCCGATCGCGCTGCTGACCGGCTTCTCCCGGGTGTTCGTCGGCGTCCACTACCCGCACGACGTGGTGGCCGGCCTGGCGCTCGGCACCCTGACCGCCACGCTGTGCGTGACGCTGCTCGCCGGGCCGCTGACCTCGCTGGTCGTCCGGCTGGCGGCGGGGCGCTGGAAGATATTGGTGCGGGCGTAGCCCGCTTTCCGGCCGGGGGCGTCTCCCAGGACGCCCCCGCCCATCACCCCTGTAATTACGGCGCGTACCACTCCTCCTTGTGTCCGAAGCCGCGCCCGTTGTCGATCAACCGCAGCCAGTCCGGGCGGACTTCCCAAAGTGCGGTACGTTCCAGCGCCCCCGCGAGCCGTTCGTCGGCCGCGACGAAGGGGAAGCGCTCCAGGTACGTACGCCACCCGGCCGCCCGGTCCGCGCCCGTCAGCCGGCGGCAGACGCCCCGGCCCTGCACCCCGGTCAGCGCGGTCCACTCCTGCCCGTCGCGCTGGGCCGTGAAGGCGACGCGGGCGCCGGGCCCGGTTCCGGCGGCCCGCGCGAAGGCCCGGCCGTGCCGGGTGGACTCGGCGGTGACGAGGACCAGCGAGGGCGCCGGGCCGTCCGCTGTGGCGTACAGCACGGCGCACGCCTGCGGCCCCTCGTCGTCGGCGTAGGCGAGCGTCAGCGTCGTGTGCGCGGCCAGGGCCCGGCGGATCGTGGCCGGGCAGTCGCTTGCGGTGGTCATCGCGGCTCTCCCGCCGGTCCGGTCGGCATCCACATCATGTGGACATCCTCACCCCGCGCGCCCCACGGGCCACGGACCGGGCCCTGTCGCACCTCGTGGGAGGGCGCGGACCGGGCCGGGCATTCCGGCGAGCGGGTGGGCACTTCGCGGCGCGGGCCCGGTGCGTTTCACGGCGGAGCGCCGTCGTGCCAGGATCGGCAGTGCCATGACTTCCACTCCTGCCGCCACCGGCGCCGCCCCTGTCACCGCCGCCGACGAAGCCGCCGAAGGGGCCCGGCTGCACGGCCCCGTCACCGACTGGTTCGACGAGCACGCCCGCGATCTGCCCTGGCGCCGCCCCGAGGCGGGCGCCTGGGGTGTGATGGTGAGCGAGTTCATGCTGCAGCAGACGCCGGTCAGCAGAGTGCTGCCGGTGTACGAACAGTGGCTGGCGCGCTGGCCGCGCCCCGCCGACCTGGCGGCCGAGCCGCCCGGCGAGGCGGTGCGCGCCTGGGGCCGCCTGGGCTACCCGCGCCGCGCGCTGCGCCTGCACGCCGCCGCCTCCGCGATACAGGAGCGCCACGGCGGTGACGTACCGCGCGAGCACGCCCAGCTCCTCGCGCTGCCCGGCGTCGGCGAGTACACGGCGGCGGCCGTGGCCTCCTTCGCGTACGGGCAGCGGCACGCCGTACTGGACACCAACGTCCGCCGGGTCTTCGCGCGCGCCGTCGGCGGCCGGCAGTACCCGCCGAACGCCACCACCGCCGCCGAACGCAAGCTGGCCCGCGCGCTGCTGCCCGACGACGAGCCGACCGCGGCGAAGTGGGCCGCCGCCACGATGGAGCTGGGCGCGCTGGTGTGCACCGCCCGCGGCCCGGAGTGTGTGCGCTGCCCGATCTCGTCGCAGTGCGCCTGGCGGCTGGCGGGTTCACCCGCACACGACGGCCCCCCGCGCCGCGGCCAGACGTACGCCGGTACGGACCGCCAGGTGCGCGGCAAGCTCCTCGCCGTCCTGCGCGAAGCGGTCGGACCCGTGCCGCAGGCCGTACTGGACGCGGTGTGGGACGAGCCGGTGCAGCGCGCGCGGGCGCTGGACGGCCTGGTCGCGGACGGCCTCGTGGAGCCGCTGGCGGGCGGCCAGTACCGCCTGCCGCTCGGGCCCGGCGCGTCCTGATGACGGCTGTGTGACAGGCGGCTGCCGGGCGGCGGATGACGGTTCTGTGACGGCCGGTGCCCCGCCGCCCGCCCGGCCCGCGGCCCATGGCTCTTCCGGCCGCCCCCGCCGTCCCTCGCAAGAAGGACACGCGCCGGGCCCCGGTCCGTCGCAGGTATGACACCCGGCCCGCTGTTACACAACCGACGGTTTTCCGTGCACTGCCTGTGGGGCCGACGCACATTACGCCGCAACACCCCCTCCGTAGCGTCTTCCTCGTGCTGGAGGTGACCTCCGGCACGGTCAACGTGGGGAACGCAAGCGGATCGGAGGCGTCGGGATGGCGACCAGCGGCGGCAAGGTACTGGACTTCGAAGAGTACGTGCGTACGCGGCAGGAGGCCCTGCTGCGCAGCGCCCGGCGCCTGGTGCCCGACCCGGTGGACGCCCAGGACCTGCTCCAGACGGCCCTGGTCCGCACCTACGGGCGCTGGGACGGCATCGCCGACAAGTCGCTGGCCGACGCGTATCTGCGCCGGGTCATGATCAACACCCGTACGGAGTGGTGGCGCGCCCGCAAGCTGGAGGAGGTGCCCACCGAGCAGCTCCCGGACGCCAGCGTCGACGACGGCACCGAGCAGCGCGCCGACCGGGCCCTGCTGATGGACATCCTCGGGGTGCTCGCGCCCAAGCAGCGCAGCGTCGTCGTGCTGCGACACTGGGAGCAGATGAGCACCGAGGAGACCGCGGCGGCGCTGGGCATGTCCACCGGTACGGTCAAGAGCACGCTGCACCGGGCACTGGCCCGGCTGCGCCAGGAACTGGAGAATCGCGACATCGACGCGCGGATGCTGGAGCGCGGCGAGCAGGAGCGGGAGCGGTGCGCGGCCTGACCGGCTGCGGCACCGGCGGCTTGGCCAGAGGGACTGTGAGCGGGAGCGGTTTGACCAGGAACAGGTTGGCCGGAGGCGGGACGGCCGGGAGCGCGCCGACCGCCCGGTGCCGGCCGAAAGGGCCGGGGCCGGGCCCGGGGCGCCCGGCCTCCGAACGGCTCCGCCCGAAACACACGGCACGGCTCCGGTCCCGGCGGACCGGAGCCTTCCGCACGACCACCGGAGCGGCCATCGCATCGATGGCCGCCCTCTCGCTGTTGCTGGCCGGATGCAATCCGGGCGGCGAGGGCGTACGGACCGAGGGCTCGGCGAGCAGCACCCCGGCGCCCAAGGGCCGCTCCGCCCAGGCGCCGTCCCCGTCCCCCTCGGCCTCGGTCGCGTACCGGAAGGTCGACGCGGTGGACCTGATGAAGCACGATCCGAAGGTCGGCGCTGACGTCAAGAAGTCCCTCGCCAAGCCCTGCGCCGCGGACGAGTACCCGGTCGAGGTGACCTACGCCAAGCTCACCGGCAGCAAGGACCCCGACGTCGTGGTCAACGTGATGACCTGCGCGGATTCGGTCGGCATCGGCAGTTACGTCTACCGCAAGGACGGCGGGGACTACGACAATGTCTTCGCCAACGAGCAGCCCTCGGTGTACGCCAGCGTCAACAAGGGCGAGCTGGAGGTCTCCAAACAGACCTACAACTCCGACGACAACCTGTGCTGCGCTTCCGGCGAGGATGTGATGACCTACCGCTGGACGGGTAGCCGCTTCGTCGAGTACGCCCGGTACCACACCGACTACAGCAAGACCGGGGGCACGGAGCCCGCGCCCGCGGACCCGACGGGACCGGAGGATTGAGAACACCGCATGGCCGATACCCATGTCCTCTTCGTCGAGGACGACGACGTCATCCGCGAGGCGACGCAGCTCGCCCTGGAGCGGGACGGCTTCGTGGTCACCGCCATGCCCGACGGCCTGGCGGGACTGGAGGCGTTCCGCGCCAACCGGCCGGACATCGCCCTGCTGGACGTGATGGTGCCGGGCCTGGACGGGGTCAGCCTGTGCCGCCGCATCCGTGACGAGTCGACCGTGCCGGTGATCATGCTGTCGGCGCGCGCGGACTCCATCGACGTGGTGCTCGGCCTGGAGGCCGGCGCCGACGACTATGTGACCAAGCCGTTCGACGGCGCCGTGCTGGTGGCCCGGATCCGCGCGGTGCTGCGCCGCTTCGGGCACGCCTCGGGCCCGGACGGCTCGCACGCCGCCGGGTCGGAGGCGGCCGAGCCCGCCGAGGCCGTGCTGCGCTTCGGCGATCTGGAGGTCGACACGGAGGGCATGGAGGTGCGCAAAGGCGGCCGGCCGGTCGCGCTGACGCCCACCGAGATGCGCCTGCTGCTGGAGTTCTCGAACTCGCCCGGCACGGTCCTCTCCCGCGACCGGCTGCTGGAGCGGGTGTGGGACTACGGCTGGGGCGGTGACACCCGGGTCGTGGACGTCCACGTACAGCGGCTGCGCGGCAAGATCGGCCAGGACCGGATCGAGACCGTCCGCGGCTTCGGATACAAGCTGAGAGGCTGACTCCTGCGGTGGTCAGGCTCGCCCTGCGTACGGGGCTGAGGTGGAAGCTCAGCGCCGCGATCGCGCTCGTCGGAGCGCTGGTCGCGATCGCGCTGAGCCTCGTCGTGCACAACGCGGCCCGCGGTTCGATGCTGGACAACAGCCGCGATGTGCAGACCGAGCGCCTCAACTTCACGCAGAAGATCTACGAAACCACGCACCAGCTGCGCTTCGGCGCCAAGCTGGACGACCCGGCGCTGCCGAAGGCACTGCGTGACGAGGTCGCCAAGGGAAAGCGGGCGACCTATCTGGAGGACACCGGCCAGACCACGCCCAAGGTGTGGGCGGCGGCGCCGGTGGCGGGCGGCCGGGTGCTGTCCATCCAGGGCTACTTCCCCGACCGGTTCGCCGTGCTGGACGACCTCGACCAGGCGCTGCTGATCGGCTCGACGGCGGTCGTGGTCGGCGGCTGCGCGCTCGGCGTGCTGATCGGCGGACGGCTGTCCAAGCGGCTGCGCAAGGCCGCGGCGGCGGCCGGGAAGCTGGCCGACGGCGACACTTCCGTACGCATCCGGGACGAGGTCGGCGGACGTATCCGGGACGAGACGGACGACCTGGCCTGGGCGGTGGACGCGATGTCCGACGCGCTCCAGAAGCGCATCGAGGCGGAGCGCCGGGTGACCGCCGACATCGCCCACGAGCTGCGCACCCCGGTGACCGGGCTGCTCACCGCGGCCGAGCTGCTGCCGCCGGGCCGCCCCTCGGAGCTGGTACGGGACCGGGCGCAGGCGATGCGCACGCTCGTCGAGGACGTGCTGGAGGTGGCGCGGCTGGACGGCTACGCGGAGCGGGCCGAGCTGCAGGACGTGGCGCTGGGCGAGTTCGTCACCCGGCGGGTGCGGGCGCTGAACCCCGACATCAAGATCGACATCCTGCGGGACGCGGAGGTCTCCACCGACCCCCGGCGCCTGGAACGCATCCTGGGCAACCTGATCGCCAACGCGGCCCGGCACGGCAAGCCGCCGATCGAGGTCACGGTCGAGGGGCGCGTGGTGCGCGTGCGCGACCACGGCACCGGCTTCCCGGAAGCGCTGCTGCGCGAGGGCCCGAGCCGGTTCCGTACGGGCAGCAGCGACCGGGCCGGGCGCGGCCACGGGCTCGGCCTGACCATCGCGGCGGGCCAGGCGCGGGTGCTGGGCGCCCGGCTGACCTTCCGCAACGCGGACGAGCTGACGGACGGCTCGACCGGCGCGGTGTCCGTGCTGTGGCTGCCGGAGAACGCGCCGACGAGCACCGGCAGCTTCCCGGTCATCCAGCTGCCGGACCGGTGAGCGGGCGGGTCCGGCAGGTCCGGTGACCGGTGGGTCCGGCCGGGCCGGTGTGCGGCGGGTCCGGCAGGGCCGGTGACCGACGGGTCCGGTGGCACGGCCGGAGCCCGGTACGTACGCGGCGGCGCCGCCCGTCTACTCCACGCAGTCGCCCCACCCCTTGCTCAGGTCGAGCTGTTCGCTGGGCTGGGTGAGCGAGAACCAGTTGCCGGAGTCGTCGCGGAAGATCGCTTCGGTGCCGTACGGGCGCTCCTGCGGCTCCTGGAGGAACTCGACCCCCTTGGCCTTCAGCGCCGCGTAGTCGGCCTTGACGTCGTCCGTCCGGAGCACCCCGGCGCCCATCAGCCCCTTGCTCACCAGCTGCTTCAGGCTCTCCCCGGCCTCCGGGTCCATGCCGGGCGGGCCGGGGACCATCAGCGTCAGCTCCACCTCCGGCTGGTCCTTGGCGCCGACGGTCAGCCAGCGCATGCCGTCCTCGCCGCCCATCCGCATGTCCGTACGGACCTCCATGCCGAGCTTCTGGGTGTAGAACTCCTTCGCCCGGTCCTGGTCGAGGACCCATACGGTGGTGATGGCCAAACCCTTGATCATGACGTGTCTCCCATGGCTCGTGCGCGGCCCTTCCCGCGCGTCCCGGTTTCACCGTAGGCAGCCCGCCGGCTACCCGCCTTCTCCGGAATTGCGGTCTCCCGGCCCGGTCCCGGCCCCCTTTCCGTCCCCCTTCCCGGGCCCTTCCCCCTCCCGGCTCCCGAAGGACTTGAAGCCGCCGGACCACAGCAGGGCATAGCAGCCCGGTATCAGCCCGGCGCCCCGCCCGACGTGCCGTTTCCGGTAGTCGCTCGGGGTCAGGCCGGTCTGCTTCTTGAAGCGCGCGGAGAAGGTGCCCAGGCTGCCGAAGCCGACCAGCCAGCAGATCTCCGTGACGGAGAGATCGGCCGTGCGCAGCAGTTCCTCGGCGCGCTCGATCCGGCGGCGGCTCAGATACTGGCCGGGGGTCAGGCCGTACACCTGCTTGAAGGCGCGGATGAAGTGGAAGCGGGAATACCCGGCGTGCGCCGCGACCGCGTCCAGGTCCAGCGGGGAGGCCCAGTCGCGGTCCATCACGTCCTTCGCCAGCCGCAGTTGCCGGAGCCGGGCGAGGGGGACCGGGACGGTGGCGCCGCTCGCCGCGCGCCCGTCCGCCCGTCCCCCGTCCCGGTGGCGTCCACCGCCCCGTCGCCGTTCACATTCCGATGCTGGCACGCACCACTGACAACGGCCCGGCGGCGGCTTCCCCGCGGACACGGCAGCGGCCCCCGGCGTGTCCGCCGAGGGCCGCTGGCCTGCGCATTCAGTTCCGGATCAGACGGGCTCCGCCATCGCGGCGACGACCGGGGCCGCGTCGCCCTCCGGCTTGTCGGCGGGCTTGGCGGGGCCGCCGCGCAGCGGCACCTCCTTGAGGAACCAGGCCGCGGCGAAACCGATGACGCTGATCAGCGCGCCCCAGACGAAGACCTGGTGGGTGCCGCCGGAGACCGCGTGCATGTACGCGTCCTTGATCGCGGCCGGCAGCTGCTCCAACTTCTTCGGGTCCATCTGGCCCCCGCCCGCGGTCGCCTTCGCGCCCGCGGCGCCGAGCCGCTCCTTCATCACGTCCTGCACCTGGTTGTTGAAGATCGCCCCGAAGATCGCGACGCCGAAGGAGCCGCCGATCGTACGGAAGAGAGTGGCGGACGAGGAGCCGACGCCCATGTCCTTCATCTCGACGCTGTTCTGCGCGATCAGCATCGTGGTCTGCATCAGGAAGCCCATGCCGGCGCCCAGCACCGCCATGTACAGACCCGAGGTGAAGCGGGTGGTGCCGGTGTCCATCAGGGACAGCAGCGCCAGCCCGGCGGTGATCAGCGCGCCGCCGCCCACCACGAAGATCTTGTACTTGCCGGTGTTGGTGGTGACCCGGCCCGCGACCAGCGAGACGGCCATCATCGCGAGCAGCATCGGCAGGAGCAGCAGCCCGGAGTTGGTGGCCGAGGCGCCCTGCACGGTCTGCTGGAACAGCGGCAGGAAGGTCATCGACCCGAACATCACGAAGCCGACCAGGAAGCCGATCACCGTGACGAGGCTGAAGTTGCGGTTGCGGAAGATGTGCAGCGGCAGGACGGGCTCGCGGACCTTGGTCTCCACGAGGACGAAGGCCAGCAGCGCCACGACGCCGACCGCGCCGAGCCCGATGATCTGGCTCGACAGCCAGTCGTACTCGGTGCCGCCCCAGGTGGTGATCAGCACCAGCGAGGTGATGCCGACGGTGAGCAGTGCGGCGCCGACGTAGTCGATGCGCGCCTGCGAGCGCTTCTTCGGCAGGTGCAGCACGGCGGTGATCATGACCAGGGCGATCGCGCCGAGCGGCAGGTTGATGTAGAAGCTCCAGCGCCAGCCGAGGTGGTCGGTGATGGTGCCGCCGACCAGCGGGCCGCCGATCATCGCGACGGCCATGACACCGGCCATCATGCCCTGGTACTTGCCGCGCTCGCGCGGCGGGATCAGATCACCGATGATCGCCATGACGCCGACCATCAGACCGCCCGCGCCCAGGCCCTGTACGGCGCGGAAGCCGATCAGCTGGCCCATGTCCTGGGCCATGCCGGACAGCGCGGAGCCGATCAGGAAGATCACGATGGACGTCAGGAAGACGCCCTTGCGGCCGTACAGGTCGCCCAGCTTGCCCCAGATCGGGGTGGAGGCGGCGGTCGCGAGCGTGTACGCGGTCACCACCCAGGACAGGTGGCTCAGCCCGCCCAGCTCACCCACGATGGTGGGCATGGCGGTACCCACGATCATGTTGTCCAGCATCGCCAGCAGCATGGCGATCATCAGCGCGAACAGCACCACGCGGACGCTGGCCGGCTGCTTCCCCCCGCCGTCCGCCGGTTTGGATATGTCCCCCGCTGGGGTCGCTTCCGTCTGCGACTTCCCCATTTTCGCTTCTCCCACTTACTTGCCGCCCGGCTAGTTCAGTACAGTGAAGAAGGTAAGGAACAACTAGCCGGGCGTCAAGTAAGTTTCCGAGTGACCCCCGTGACCTCGGCCCGGACGATCGACGCAGGAGAACAGCAGCATGGGCACACCGCACCCGCGCAGGGGCAACACCCGCCAGCGCATCCAGGACGTCGCCCTGGAGCTGTTCGCCGAGCAGGGGTACGAGAAGACCTCGCTGCGCGAGATCGCCGAGCGGCTGGACGTCACCAAGGCGGCGCTCTACTACCACTTCAAGACCAAGGAAGACATCGTCATCGGCCTCTTCCAGGACCTGGCCCGGCCGATCGACGACCTGATCGAGTGGGCCGGCACGCAGCCGCGCACCCTGGAGACCAAGCAGGAGATCCTGCGCCGCTACAGCGAGGCGCTGCGCTCCGCCGAGCCGCTGTTCCGCTTCATGCAGGAGAACCAGGCGGCCGTACGGGACCTGAGCATCGGGGAGACCTTCAAGCAGCGGATGATCCGGCTCACCGGGCTGCTCAGGGAGCCGGAGGCACAGCTGACGGACCAGGTGCGCTGCATCACCGCGATCTTCTCGATGCACGCGGGCCTGTTCGCGATGCAGACGCTCGAAGGCGACCCCGAGGACAAGCGCAAGGCCATCCTGGAGGTCGCCACCGAACTGGTCACCGCGGCCCAGCCGGGGAGCCACGGTCAGACCCTGTCGCCGGGCACCGCCCGCTGAGGACACCGCCTACCGGGGCACCACCCGCCGAAGGCACCGCCCGCCGGGCGGATCACACGCCGTCGCCGCGCGCCTTCAGGAAGGCGGTCGGCTCGACACCGGAGCCGTAGTTCGGGCCGGTACGGACCTCGAAGTGGAGGTGCGGGCCGGTCGAGTTGCCGGTGCTGCCGGACTTCGCGATCTCCTGGCCGGTCTCCACGGTCTGGCCGACCTTGACCTCGGCGCTGGTCAGATGCGCGTACTGGGTGTACGTACCGCTGTCGTGCTTGATCACGATCGCGTTGCCGTACGCGGGGCCGTCGCCGCCGCCGTTCGGGCCGGCCTTGACCACGGTGCCCCCGTGGACGGCGTGCACGGCGGTGCCGCTGGGCACCACGAAGTCCTGGCCGCTGTGGTTGTGGGCCCAGTGCTTGCCGGCCAGCCCGAAGGTCATGCCCAGCTTGTAGTCGTCCACCGGCTTGACCCAGGAGCGGGCCTTCTCCTCGGCTTCCTTCTTGGCTTTCTCGGCCGCCTGCTTCTCCGCCGCGGCGGCCTTCTGCTGGGCGTCGGCCTGCGCGCTCACCGAGGAGCGGATGTCGGACGTGAGCCCGTTCAGCGCGATCGCCTGCGTGTCGCCGCCGGCCGCCATCGCCACCCCGGCGCCCATGGCGACGGAGATGCCCAGGCCCGCCGCGAGCACGGAGGTGCGGGTACGGAGAACGGACTTCGTCGTCGGGCGGTGCAGGGGGTGGTGCTTCGTCATGCGGGAACTACCTCCGGAAAAGACGGGGTCCCGGCCGTCGACCGGGATCGCTCATCCTTGGTAACCGGAATCCGACATGTTGCCAATAGGCGCTTCTACTACCTCATCCCGTAGCAAAAGCCGGGGAAATAAATCTCCGCCGATACCCTCCGCCCCAGGTCTCAAACACACCGATCGCCTCCCTCTTCCGGCCGATGCGCGCCTCCGCCTTCCACGCGCTGACCTGCGGCTTTGCATGCCCGTACGCAGTCGCCCGGCACCCCGGCCGCCCTCCGCCCCGCCCGCGTCGGCCACCGCGTCCGGACCGCCCCGCCGTACTGCGGAAAGCGTCCGCTATTCCGCGTAGTAGGCCGCCGGGGGCCTGTGCGGCATGTCACCGCGCCCCGGGTTTTCCCGGCCGCGCGGCGGGTCTTTCGCCGGTCCGTACCGGGACCAAAGACCCCGTACGGAAACTCCCCGCGCGCCCCGCCCGCCCGTACGCCACCACCTGGCCGAGCGGCCTCCCGGGAACCGCCGACTCCCCTAGGCTGGACATCCGGCGGCGCCCGGCGCCGCACAGGTGATGGGGGATCACCGCATGGATCCAATGATCATCATGGCCCGGCTGGCACCGAAGGCCGTGGGCCCGCTCATCAGGAAACTCCTCGTCCGGCCGGGGCCCGGCGCCTTCCTGGTGGGCCGGCCGTTACGGATCGCCCGCCTGGTCTCCTTCCGGGGCGAGCAGCGCACCCTCGGGGAGCGCGAGGTGCGGCGGATCGCCGCCAAACTGGTCGAGCGCGCCGTGACCCCGCTGCCCGGCGCCACCGGCCCGGCCCGCGAGCGGCCGGTGGCCCCCGACGAGGACCGGGCCGTAACGGACGCCCTCTCCCGTACGCTCTGGGCACTCGGCGACCTGGACACCGAGATCGCCCAGGACGTCCGGCTGGAGGCGGGCGAACTCGCCCGGCAGCTGCGCCGGGCCGCCCCGGACGCCGCCCGCGAGCTGACCGGTGACGGCACTGAACTGCACGCCGTCCTCGTGGACACCGCGGCACTGCACATCCTGAACTACTTCACCCAGCTGACCGGCTTCGTCGCCCGCACCGTCGTGGAGAACCGGCGCACCCTCGGCAGGATCGACGACACCGTCGGCGCGCTGGCCGCCCGGCTGCCGTCCCGGTCCGCCGAGGACGCCGCCTTCGAGACGCAGTACGCCCTGGACACCGCCGTCCTCCACAGCCACCTGACGATCTTCGGCCTGGACCTCGTGCACTCCCCCGACAGCTGGCCGCTGGACGCCGCCTACCTGGGCCTGCGCTGCGAGCCGGAACCACCCGCCGCGGACCGCGGCGGCGCGCCCGAACCGGCCGTCCCCGCCGAGCACGCCCTGTCCGGCCTGTGCCGCGTCCTTGTCCGGGGTGTGGCCGGCTCGGGCAAGACCACGCTGCTCCAGTGGCTGGCCGTCGCCACAGCGCGCGGCGAGCTGCCCCCGACGCTCCGCCGCGCGCTCTACGGCCGCGTCCCTTTCCTCCTGCCAGTACGCCGCTTCGCCCACCACGGCCTGCCCTCCCCCGGCGCCTTCTTGGCGGCCGTCTGCTATCCAGGCGCCGAAGCGCAGCCGCCGGGCTGGGCCGATCGCGTACTACGGGCCGGGCGGGCCCTGCTGCTGATAGACGGCGTGGACGAGGCCCCGGAGGACGAGCGCGAGGCGCTGCGCCGCAAGCTCCGCGACTGGACCGCCCTGTATCCGGGCAACGTCTGGATCGTCACCTCCCGGCCCTCCGCCGTCCGCGCCGACTGGCTGACGGCCGACGGCTTCACCGAACTGTCGCTGGCCCCGATGAGCCGCGAGGACATCGCCGCGTTCATCCAGCGCTGGCACCGCGCCGCGGCCCAGCAGGCACCCGACGACCTGGACCGCCTGCCGCACTACGAACGCACGCTCCTCAACGCCGTACGCATCACCCGCGACCTGGGCCGCCTCGCCACCAACCCGCTGATGTGCGGCATGATCTGCGCCCTGCACCGCGACCGCCGCGGCTATCTGCCCAACGGGCGCAAGGAGTTGTACGAGGCCGCCCTGTCGATGCTGCTGGAGCGGCGGGACCGGGAACGGGCCATGGGCACCACCGACGGCATCGACCTGCCGCGCCAGCCCAAGATCCAGCTGCTGCAGAAGCTGGCCCACTGGATGCTGGTCAACGGGCGTTCGGAGATGGACCGCGAGATCGCCGTCGACACGCTCGCGCAGCACCTGCCGGCCATCCCCGACGCCGCGCGCCAGGGCGGCCCCGAGGAGATATACCGCCACCTGCTGAACCGCACCGGACTGCTGCGCGAACCGGCCCCGGGCACCGTCGACTTCGTGCACCGCACCTTCCAGGACTTCCTGGCCGCCCGCGCCACCGTGCAGCGCCACGACTTCGGGCTGCTGCTGAACCACGCCCACCTCTCCGAGTGGGAGGACGTCATCCGGATGGCCGTGGCGCTGGCCCGCCCCGACGAGTGCGCGGCGCTGCTGAACGGCCTGCTCGCCCCGCGCCCCGGCATCCGGGCCGCGGAGGCCCGGCACCGCAAGCTGCTCGCCGCGGCCTGCGTGGGACACGCCACCGAGCTGGACCCGGAGGTGCGCCACCGGGTGCGGCGCTTCACCCGCGACATGGTCCGCCCCAGCACCGTGGCCGGGGCCCGCGCGCTGGGCTGGATCGGCCCGATCGTCCTGGAGATGCTGCCGGATCCGGCCGAGGTCTCGGACGGCGAGGCGTATCTGCTCGCGGTCACGGCCACGTCCATCGCCGACGACATGGCGATCGACTATCTGGCCGGGCTGCGCAAACGGACGTACCCGGAGGTGCGGGCGCAGCTGGCGGGCGCCTGGCGGCGGTACGACACCGCGCGCTACGCCCGGGAGATCATCGCCCACCTGGACCCGGACGAACTGTTCTTCCCCGTGGCGGACACGGAGGAGCTGCACGCCCTGCGGGAGCTCGGCGGCCGGCCGTGCCTCCAGATCGCCGGTGAGTTCACGGTGGCCGAGCTGATCGACGGCATCGTCCCGGCGGACGGCCTGGTGCGGCTCTGGCTGGCATACGGCCTGGGGACCTCGATGGCGTGGCTGGCCGCCTTCCCCCGGCTGGAGGAGCTGCGGCTCAGCGGCAGGCTGCCGCCGGTGACCGGCGTTCCGGACGGGGTCCGCGTGGTCGAGCTGTGATATCGCGGTCCTATAGGGCCGTACGCCTGCAAGAACGGGAGCCGGTCCCGGTCGCCGCCTTGGAGACTTCGGGTCGCGGAATATCTCCTTCCGCATTTGCCCCGGACATCGGCGGAGCAATCCGGAATGGCGATTTGCTTTTGCACCGCGCGCAATAGCCGCAGCCGCTCCCGTGCCGGCCGGAAGGCCCCCATCCGCGGTTTCGGATATCCGTCCGCGCCCGATGCGGAAATACGCTTCCACGCGGGCCGGTACCCGGACACGACAACGCCGCGGCCCGGAACCTGGAGCAGGTTCCGGGCCGCGGCGGGTGCCGTAGCGCTCAGGCGGCGGGCGCCGGAGGCGTCACGCGTCCTTCGAGAGGTCCGGGCCGCCGGCCGCGGACTCGACGGGCGGGGCGTCGGGCAGCGCCGACTTCTCCTCGCCGCGGAAGGTGAACTTGGCGTTCTCCCCCTCGCCCTCGATGTCCACGACCACGATGTGGCCGGGGCGCAGCTCGCTGAAGAGGATCTTCTCCGAGAGAGCGTCCTCGATCTCGCGCTGGATGGTCCGGCGCAGCGGGCGGGCGCCCAGCACCGGGTCGTAGCCGCGCTTGGCGAGCAGCTTCTTGGCCTCACCGCTGAGCTCGATGCCCATGTCGCGGTCCTTCAGGCGCTCGTCCACCTTGGCGATCATGAGGTCGACGATCTGGATGATGTCTTCCTCGGTGAGCTGGTGGAAGACCACCGTGTCGTCCACACGGTTGAGGAACTCGGGCCGGAAGTGCTGCTTGAGCTCTTCGTTGACCTTGTTCTTCATCCGCTCGTAGCTGCTCTTGGTGTCGCCCTGGGCGGCGAAGCCCAGGTTGAAGCCCTTGGAGATGTCCCGGGTCCCGAGGTTGGTCGTCATGATGATGACCGTGTTCTTGAAGTCCACCACCCGGCCCTGGGAGTCGGTCAGACGACCGTCCTCCAGGATCTGCAGCAGGGAGTTGAAGATGTCGGGGTGGGCCTTCTCCACCTCGTCGAACAGCACGACGGAGAACGGCTTGCGGCGCACCTTCTCGGTGAGCTGGCCGCCCTCTTCGTAGCCGACGTAGCCGGGGGGCGAACCGAAGAGCCGGGAGACCGTGTGCTTCTCGCTGAACTCCGACATGTCGAGGGAGATCATCGCGTCCTCGTCGCCGAAGAGGAACTCGGCGAGCGTCTTGGACAGCTCCGTCTTACCGACACCGGACGGACCGGCGAAGATGAACGAGCCACCGGGGCGCTTGGGGTCCTTCAGACCGGCCCGCGTACGGCGGATGGCCTGCGACAGCGCCTTGATGGCGTCCTTCTGGCCGATGACGCGCTTGTGGAGCTCGTCCTCCATCCGCAGCAGCCGCGAGGACTCCTCCTCGGTGAGCTTGAAGACCGGGATGCCGGTGGCCGTGGCCAGGACCTCGGCGATCAGCTCGCCGTCGACCTCGGCGACGACGTCCATGTCGCCGGCCTTCCACTCCTTCTCCCGCTTCGCCTTCGCGGCCAGGAGCTGCTTCTCCTTGTCGCGCAGGCCCGCGGCCATCTCGAAGTCCTGCGAGTCGATCGCGGACTCCTTCTCCCGGCGCACGTCGGCGATCTTCTCGTCGAACTCGCGGAGGTCCGGCGGCGCGGTCATCCGGCGGATGCGCATCCGGGAGCCGGCCTCGTCGATCAGGTCGATCGCCTTGTCCGGCAGGAAGCGGTCGGAGATGTAGCGGTCGGCCAGCTGGGCGGCCTGCACCAGGGCCTCGTCCGTGATCGAGACGCGGTGGTGCGCCTCGTAACGGTCGCGCAGGCCCTTGAGGATCTCGATGGTGTGCGGCAGCGACGGCTCCGCGACCTGGATGGGCTGGAAGCGGCGCTCCAGGGCCGCGTCCTTCTCCAGGTACTTGCGGTACTCGTCGAGCGTCGTCGCACCGATGGTCTGCAGCTCACCGCGGGCCAGCATCGGCTTGAGGATGCTCGCGGCGTCGATCGCGCCCTCGGCGGCACCCGCACCCACCAGGGTGTGGAGCTCGTCGATGAACAGGATGATGTCGCCGCGGGTGCGGATCTCCTTGAGCACCTTCTTCAGGCGCTCCTCGAAGTCACCGCGGTAGCGGGAGCCGGCGACCAGGGCGCCCAGGTCCAGGGTGTAGAGGTGCTTGTCCTTGAGGGTCTCGGGCACCTCGCCCTTGACGATGGCCTGGGCCAGGCCCTCGACGACCGCCGTCTTGCCGACGCCGGGCTCGCCGATGAGGACCGGGTTGTTCTTGGTACGGCGGGACAGCACCTGCATGACCCGCTCGATCTCCTTCTCGCGCCCGATGACCGGGTCGAGCTTGGTCTCGCGGGCGGCCTGCGTCAGGTTGCGGCCGAACTGGTCCAGGACCAGCGAGGTCGAGGGCGTGCCCTCGGCCGGGCCGCCTGCGGTGGCGGCCTCCTTGCCCTGGTAGCCGGAGAGCAGCTGGATGACCTGCTGCCGCACCCGGTTCAGATCGGCGCCCAGCTTCACGAGGACCTGGGCGGCGACGCCCTCGCCCTCGCGGATCAGGCCGAGCAGGATGTGCTCCGTACCGATGTAGTTGTGGCCGAGCTGAAGGGCCTCGCGGAGCGACAGCTCCAGGACCTTCTTCGCACGGGGGGTGAAGGGGATGTGGCCGGACGGGGCCTGCTGCCCCTGGCCGATGATCTCCTCCACCTGCTGGCGGACCGCCTCGAGCGAAATCCCGAGGCTCTCCAGGGCCTTAGCGGCGACACCCTCACCCTCGTGGATCAGGCCCAGGAGGATGTGCTCGGTGCCGATGTAGTTGTGGTTGAGCATCCGGGCTTCTTCCTGAGCCAGGACGACAACCCGCCGCGCACGGTCGGTGAACCTCTCGAACATCGTTAATCGCTCCTCAGAGCGGTCAGGCAGTTAGGGGTCGGTCCCCTCCCTGTCCTTCCGCATGCTAGTCCCGTGGGACGGGACAGCTCATTCCAACTGCCGACATCCGTCCGGATCACCCCCGCGTCGGCGGGGAAATCTGCTGCCGAACAGCCGACATCTGCTCCAACCCGATGGTGCGAGACGATGTTCCCGCAGGCCAGGCATATACGCCCCGGGTCAGTACGCCCGTGGCGAACGCACCCTTGACCGACACGCCCGCCCGGAGTCCGCCGCCGCTCCGGAAAAAGCGCTGCGCACGCCGCTGCACCGTCTCTTCCCACCGGTAATGTCTTACCCGCCGCCACTGACACTCCATGCGGCGCGGGCCTCTTCCCTCCGCTACGGGCGAACACCCGAGCGCCGTTCAATGCGCCGTCACGCCCCCGCCCACCCCCTTCCCTGGCGACAGTACGTACCCGTACGTCAACCCAGCGTAACTTCTCGGGGCTTGGTGAGTTGCTCCGGGTATGCCCGTCGCGATCCCGCGATCCCGCTTCCCCCTCGCCGCCGTACGGCAGTGGTACGAGGACGAGCTGCGCTGGCCGACCACCGGCACGGAGCCGGTGGAGCTGCTGACCGGGGAGCGCTTCGACGCCCTGGACCTGCCCGCCGACGCGGGCCGGGCCGTGCTGGGGCGGGTGGGCCGCACCGGGCCCGTGGCGATCGACCGCAGCGGCACCGCCGGCCCCAGGATGCTCATGCTCGTGGCCGCCGGTGCGGCCGAGGAGCTGGCCGGTCTCCTGGAATGGCTGGAATGGGGCTCGCTGGGGCTGGATCTGACCGCACGCGGCACCGGGGACCGGATGCCCGCGCCGTCACCGCCGCCGGCGCCGCACGCGCGATGGCCGTGCGGAACCGGTCCGCGGGAGGCCGCGGGGTGGGTGCGGCCTCCCGAGCCGGGGTACGAGATCGAGGCTTGCCTGCCCACCACGGGGACCGGGGCAGGGCACGGGGGCCGCGGGATTCCCCTCGCTGATCGCCAGGGGCGCGCCCCCGACCTCGTACGACTCGTGAGCGCGGCGGCCACGGAATGCCACCGGGCCCGATTGCTGCGCGGTCGTCAAGCTCGAAGACAAACAGATCGCGGGTACGGCGATCAGCCGTTCGCCTTCTCGAACGCCTCACGGATCTCCGCGGGCACCCGGCCGCGGTCATTGACGTTGTAGCCGTTCTCCTTGGCCCACGCGCGGATCTTCGCGGTGTCCTGGCTGCCGCCGGAAGACGCCCGTGCCTTGCCGCGGCCACCGGAACGGCCACCGGTCTTGCGGCCTGCCTTCACGAACTCGGCGAGCGAGTCGCGCAGCTTCTGGGCGTTGTCGTCGGACAGGTCGATCTCGTAGGACTTGCCGTCGAGGGCGAACGTCACGGTCTCATGGGCCTCGCCGCCGTTGAGGTCGTCGACAAGAAGAACCTGAACCTTCTGTGCCACCGGTTTCCCTTTCATCGAATGTGGATTACGACGGAAAGCAAACCGCTTTTCCGGGAAAAACACAAACCCCTGGGTAGGGTTCAGTTGGCCGGCAGTCGGGGAACGCTTGCTTCCACAGCTATGAGATAGGGGCGCGATTCGGACATAGAACGCTGATCACAGGTGCAGAAGCATGCGGCTGTTGCCCAGGGTGTTGGGCTTCACTCGTTCGAGACCGAGGAACTCGGCAACGCCCTCGTCATAGGAACGCAGCAGCTCGCTGTAGACATCGCCGTCGACGGGCGTCTCACCGATCTCCACGAAGCCGTGCTTGGCGAAGAAGTCCACTTCGAAGGTGAGGCAGAAAATGCGCCGCACTCCGAGCCAGCCCGCGGTGCGCAGCAGCTTGTCGAGGACTTGGTGGCCGACCCCGGTGCCCTTCAGGCGCGGGTCCACGGCCAATGTGCGCACTTCGGCCAGGTCTTCCCACATGACGTGCAGGGCGCCGCAGGCGACGACCGCGGCGTCCTCGTCCCGCTCGGCCACCCAGAACTCCTGGATGTCCTCGTAAAGCGTCACGGTGGCTTTGTCGAGGAGGATGCCGTCCTGCGAGTAGGCGTCGATGAGGCCGCGTACGGCCGGTACATCGCTGGTCCTGGCGCGGCGGACGGTGACTCCATTAGATAGCGGCGGCATGCGGCGACGCTATCGCCCCGAGTCGCCGGAACCCGCCGCGGGTACTTCCCCCGCATCTGCTTCCCCCGCATCCGCAGGTGCGGGGGCGGCTTCGGGTTCCGCCCGCTCTGCTTGTGGCGCGGGCGGTGCGGGTTCCGCCGGTTCGTCGCCCTGCACCATCCGTACGGCATCCCGTAGGGCATGGCGCTGTTCCGGCGACATCATGCCGAAGAAGGCCACCAGAGCCGCCGCGGGGTTGTCACTCGCGGACCACGCTTCGTTCATCAGTGCGGCCGCGTAGGCGGCACGAGTGGAGACCGCCTCATATCGATAGGCGCGCCCTTCGGCTTCCCGGCGCACCCAGCCCTTCTGATGGAGGTTGTCCAATACGGTCATCACCGTCGTGTAGGCGATCGACCGTTCCTTCTGCAGGTCTTCCAGGACTTCCCGAACGGTGACCGGGCGGTTCCACTCCCACACCCGCGTCATGACCGCGTCTTCCAGATCACCCAAGCGTCGTGGCACACCAGCACAATAGTGGGAGATGTCGCGAATGCCGGTTCTTACCCGATTGATTTGCGCCGGAAAAAGGCCGTACGGCCCGGGACACGCGGTCTCGGGCCGTACGGGACGGATGCGGTGCGCACGACCGGTCCGGCCGCCGGACGGAGAAACGCATTCCGTCGGCGGCCCGGGACGGGCGGCAGCGGCCGGAGCGGTCCGGCCGGCGGCGGTCAGGCGCCGTGGGCCTTGGGCTCCTGGCGGGCGCCCTCGGCGCGGGCCAGCGCGGCGTCGACCGCCGCGTCCTCCTTGGACTTGTTCTCGCCGCCCTGGCTCTTCACGATCGTCACGATGAGCGCGACGAACGCCACGGCCATCACCACGGGCGGTACCAGCGCTGCGACGTAATCCATGACCAGGGGCCTCCTTCGGGAGTGAGGCTTCCAGAGTACGCAGCGCTCAGGCGGTCCGGGCCGCGGGGGGCGGCGCGGGCTTGCGGCGTGGCGGGAACACCTCGCCCGGCGTGGGGACGGGACGGCCCGGACGCGGCGCCTTCGGCTGCGGGCGCACCGGTGCGGGACGGGGCGCGGGCTCGGGGTCCTTGGCGCCCCTCCCGCCCGGGAGCGCGCGCAGCCGGGCCCGTACGAACTGCTCGGCCAGGCTCTCGCAGCGGCGCAGCAGGGCGGTGCGGCGCTCGCTTTCGGCCGGCCCCCGGGCGCCCGCGACCAGCGAGCGCAGGGCGGCGAGATCGGCGGGGGCGGGGTCGTAGCCGACCGCCAGGGCCTCCTGGAGATGCGCCAGGTAGCCGCTGGCGGAGCCGGGCAGGGCTTCGCGGTAGCGGACGAGGTCGGCCAGGAGGAAGGCGCGCAGCCGCCCGCCCTCGCGCACCGCTTCGTCCACGGCCTCGGCCAGCCGCAGATATTCCTGGACCTCCTGAGCGCCGTCGGCGTCATAGCCCGCCGGGGCGTCCGGGGCACCGGTCGTGTGGCGCGTCGGCCCGAGAGCGACGGCGAGCGCGCGCCGCAGCACGCGCAACTCGTCGGCGCTGAAGGCCATACCGCCGCGGGATCCGTATGGCGTAGGCATGACCCGACCTTACGTCCCCGGCGGACAAAATCCGCTTAACGGGATTAGAACGGTGCAAGTGTCGCGGAGCTTGGCTTGACGGGCAAAAGCCTCTTCTCCCTAAACAAGGGACCAAGTGGGCAATTTGCCCGGCCAGTCGGGGCGGTTCGGGGCGGGCCTGAATGGGGCGGGCCTGTACGGGGCGGGTGGTCCCGCGACGACCGGGCCCGCCCGCCCCGTACGGATCAGCTCCGGGGAACGTTGCGCTCGTACACCAGGCGCAGCCCGATCAGTGTCAGCCACGGCTCGTGCTCGTCGATGACCGAGGACTCGCCGAGGACCATGGGGGCCAGTCCGCCGGTGGCGATCACCGTCACGTCGTCCGGGTCGTCGGCCAGCTCCCGCGCCATGCGCTGGACCACGCCGTCCACCTGTCCGGCGAAGCCGTACAGGATGCCGGACTGCATGGCCTCGACGGTGTTCTTGCCGATGACGCTGCGCGGCCGGGCCAGTTCGATCTTGCGGAGCTGGGCGCCCTTGACGCCGAGGGCGTCCACCGAGATCTCGATGCCGGGGGCGATCACGCCGCCGACGTACTCGCCGCGCGCGCTGACCGCGTCGAACGTGGTGGCCGTACCGAAGTCGACCACCACCGCCGGGCCGCCGTACAGCTCCACCGCCGCCAGCGCGTTGATGATCCGGTCGGCGCCGACCTCCTTGGGGTTGTCCATGAGGATCGGCACACCCGTCTTGACGCCGGGCTCGACCAGGACGGCCGGCACGTCGCCGTAGTAGCGCCGGGTGACCTCGCGCAGCTCGTGGAGGACGGAGGGGACGGTGGAGCAGATGGCGATGCCTTCGATGCCGTCGCCCAGCTCCTCGCCGAGCAGCGGGTGCATGCCCATCAGGCCCTGGAGGAGCACGGCGAGTTCGTCGGCGGTGCGGCGGGCGTCGGTGGAGATGCGCCAGTGCTCGACGATCTCCTCGCCGTCGAACAGGCCGAGGACGGTGTGGGTGTTGCCCACGTCGATGGTCAGCAGCATCTGCGTCAGCGCTCCTCGCGCAGGTCGAGGCCGATGTCGAGGACCGGGGAGGAGTGCGTGAGCGCGCCCACGGCCAGGTAGTCCACGCCGGTCTCGGCGTAGGCGCGGGCGTTGTCCAGGGTGAGCCCGCCGGAGGACTCCAGGACCGCCCGCCCGGCCACCAGCGCCACGGCCTCCCGCGTCTGCCCGGGCGTGAAGTTGTCCAGCAGGATCAGGTCGGCGCCCTCGGCGAGGATCGGCGGGATCTGGTCCAGCCGGTCCACCTCCACCTCGATCGGCACTCCGGGGAAGCCGCTGCGTACGGCCTTGAACGCCTCGGCCACGCCGCCCGCCGCGACCACGTGGTTGTCCTTGATCAGGGCTGCGTCGGAGAGCGACATGCGGTGGTTGACGCCGCCGCCGCAGCGCACCGCGTACTTCTCCAGGGCACGCAGTCCGGGCGTCGTCTTACGGGTGTCGCGGACCCTGGCGCCGGTGCCCTCCAGGGCGTCGGCCCACGCACGGGTGGCGGTGGCGATGCCGGACAGGCGGCCCAGCAGGTTCAGGGCGGTGCGCTCGGCGGTGAGCAGGTCGCGGGTGCGGGCGGTGACGCTGAGCAGCTGCTGGCCGGCCGCTACGCGGTCGCCGTCCTCGACGTGCCGTTCCACCTCGAACTCGGTGGTGCACACCAGGGACAGCACGGCCTCGGCGATCCGCAGGCCCGCCACGGTGCCCGCCTGGCGGGCGGCGAAGTCGGCGGTGGCCACGGCCTCTTCGGGCACGGTCGCGACGGTGGTCACGTCCACGCCCTGGTCGAGGTCCTCCGCGAGGGCCACGTGGGCGATGTCCTCGACCTGTACGGGGTCCAGGCCGGCCTCGACCAGGAGGGCGGCGAGGGCGGGGTCGAGGCCGCAGGCCGTCGGGTCGAGTTCGTACGCGCCGTCGCCGTCGCCGCAGCCGCAGGAGTCGCCGCAGCCGCCGCCGGAAGCCGGGGCCTCCTGGTGCGCGGCCTGGTCCTGACGGCCGATCTGGTGCAGGGGGAGGTCGTCGGGAGTGCTCACTGGGTCGGCTCCGTTTCGGGCGCGGGTGCGGCGGTCGTCGCGGGGAACGCGGCGGTGTCGGTCGTACGGGTGTGCAGGGTGTGCGGCGGGCGGTGGGTGACGAGGAAGTGCCGCTGCCAGTGGGAATCGTCCCGGTCGGCGTGGTCCTCGCGCCAGTGGCAGCCGCGGGTCTCCTCCCGGCGCATCGCCCCGGCGACCAGCACCCGGGCGACCAGCAGAAGGTTGGTGACCTCCCACGCCTCGACACCGGGCTCGGCCGGCTTGGGGCGGTCGGTGGGGGCGCCTTCCGGGGCGGCGGCCTGGCCCGGGGCGGTGGCCTGGGCCGCTGTGGTGGCCGCTTCGGCCGCGTCGCGCTGGAGGCGGGCGAGGGCGGTGGCGGCCTCGGTGAGGCTGGCGGCGGAGCGCAGCACTCCGGCGCCCGCGGTCATGATCCGCTGGATCGTGGTGCGTGCCTCGGGGGCGAGCAGCGGTACGGGGGCGGCGGCGGGCTCGACGGCCGGTCCCGGGCGGCGGACGGGGGCGGACGTGATGTCGTCCGCGATGCGCTCCGCGAAGACCAGCCCCTCCAGGAGGGAGTTGGAGGCGAGCCGGTTCGCGCCGTGCACGCCGGTGCACGCGACCTCGCCGCACGCGTAGAGGCCCGGCACGGTCGTCCGGCCGTACAGGTCGGTCCGTACGCCGCCGGAGGCGTAGTGCGCGGCGGGCGCGACCGGGATCGGCTCGGTGACCGGGTCGATGCCGTGGGCGCGGCAGGCGGCGAGGATGGTCGGGAAGCGCTCCTCCCACATGCGCGCGCCGAAGTGCCGGGCGTCCAGGTACATGTGCTCGGCGCCCTGTTCCTGGGCGCGGCTCATGATCGCCTTGGCGACGATGTCGCGCGGGGCCAGCTCGGCGAGTTCGTGCCGGCCGGTCATGAAGCGGATGCCGTCGGCGTCCACCAGGTGGGCGCCCTCACCGCGTACCGCTTCCGAGATGAGCGGCTGCTGCCCCTCCGCGTCCGGGCCGAGGTAGAGGACCGTCGGGTGGAACTGGACGAATTCGAGGTCGGAGACCTCGGCGCCGGCGCGCAGCGCGAGGGCGACGCCGTCGCCCGTGGAGACGGCCGGGTTGGTGGTCGCGGAGAAGACCTGGCCCATGCCGCCGGTCGCGAGGACGACCGCGGGGGCGTGCACGGCGCCCACGCCGTCGTGCTGGCCCTCGCCCATCACGTGCAGGGTGACGCCGGCGGTACGCCCCTCGGCGTCGGTGAGCAGGTCGAGGACGAGCGCGTTCTCGATGGTGCGCAGGCCCTGGGCGCGTACGGCGTCGACCAGGGCGCGGGAGATCTCGGCGCCGGTCGCGTCGCCGCCCGCGTGCGCGATGCGGCGGCGGTGGTGCCCGCCTTCGCGGGTGAGGGCTATCTCGTCGCCGCCGGGCGTGGTGTCGAAGCGCGCGCCGGTGGCGATGAGGCGGCGGACGGCGTCCGGGCCTTCGGTGACCAGGGTGCGTACGGCGTTCTCGTCGCACAGCCCGGCGCCCGCCACGAGGGTGTCGCTCAGGTGCTGCTCGGGGGTGTCGCCCTCGCCGAGCGCGGCCGCGATGCCGCCCTGGGCCCAGCGCGTGGAGCCGTCGTCCAGGCGGGCCTTGGTCACCACGACGGTGCGGCGGCCCGCGGCGGCGCAGCGCAGGGCGGCGGTCAGGCCCGCGACTCCCGAGCCGACCACGACGACGTCGGCCTCGATGGACCAGCCGGGGGCGGGGGCCTGGAGGCGGAGGGTGTCGCGTCGGGTGGGCGTGTCAGGGCCGGTGGGGCCGGTGCCGGTCATCGGGGCGCTCCGAACGTGAGGCGGATGTTGTCGATGAGGCGGGTGGTGCCGACCTTGGCGGCGACCGCGAGGACCGCCTCGCCCTCGTAGGTGTCCGGGACCTCGGTGAAGTCGGCCGGGTCGACGAGCGCCACGTAGTCGAGCGCGAGCGGCGGGTCGAGGCGGGCGGCGTCCTCCAGGACGGCGTGGGCCGCCGCGCGGGCCACCGCGGGGGCGCGCAGCGGGGTGGCGACGGCGTGCGCGAGGGCGTGCGCGTCGGCTGCCGCGCGGTCCTCACCGAGGGCGGCGAGCGCCGTGGAACGGTCGTGCGCGCGGTGCGCCGTCCGCGCCGTACAGGAGGCGCGGTCGCGCAGCGCTTCTTCGGCGGCGAGCCGGTCGCGGGCCGCGAACAGGGCCCGGGACAGGGCCAGGGCGGTACGGCGCTCGGCGGCGGAGAGGTAGCGGTTGCGGCTGGAGAGCGCCAGCCCGTCGTCCTCGCGGACGGTGGGGACGCCGACGATCCGTACGCCGAAATTCAGGTCGCTCACCATGCGCTCTATGACGGCCAGTTGCTGCGCGTCCTTCTGGCCGAACAGGGCCACGTCGGGGCGCGTGAGGTGCAGCAGCTTGCCCACGACGGTCAGGACGCCGTCGAAGTGACCGGGCCGGCTGGCGCCCTCCAGAAGGTCGCCCATGGGGCCGGCGGATATCCGTATCCGCGGCGCCCCGCCCGGGTAGACCTCGTCGACGCCCGGCGCGAACACCACGTCCGCACCGGCCGCGCCGGCCAGCGCGACGTCCGCCTCCAGGGTGCGCGGATAGCGGTCGAGGTCCTCGCCGGCGCCGAACTGGAGCGGGTTGACGAAGACGGTGACGACGACGAGCCCGTCCGGCCCGACCTGCTCGCGAGCGGCGCGTACCAGCGTCGCGTGCCCCTCGTGCAGAGCGCCCATGGTCATGACGACGGCCCGCTGCCCGGGGCGGTCCGGCAGGGCCCGCAGTTCGGCCGCGGTGTGCACGAGGCGGGGGCGCGGGGCGGTCATCGGTCGCCTTCTTCGGGGTGGTCGGAAGAGCCGGAGGAGGGGTCGTCGGGGTGATCGGGCCCCTGGCCCTCCTGGTGGCCGCTCGCGGGGCCGGTCCCGGGGTTTGCGGGGCCGGTGCGGGGGCTGGCGAGGCCGGTGCCGATGTTTGCCAGGACGCCCAGCAGGTCCTCGGCCAGTTCCGGCTTCAGCAGGCCGTGCGCGAGGGCGCGGTCGGCCGTCGTACGGGCCATGGCGAGGTAGCCCTCGACGCTCTGCGGGGCGTGTTTACGCAGCTCGGAGACGTGGGCGGCGACCGTACCGGCGTCGCCGCGGGCGACCGGGCCGGTCAGTGCGGCGTCCCCCGAGCGCAGCGCGTTGTCGAGGGCCGCGCCCAGCAGCGGGCCGAGCATGCGGTCGGGTGCGCCGACCCCGGCGCGCCGGAGCAGTTCCATGGCCTGCGCCACCAGGGTGACCAGGTGGTTCGCGCCGATCGCGAGGGCCGCGTGGTAGAGCGGGCGGGCCTCCTCCTCGATCCACTCGGGCTCCCCGCCCATCTCGATGACCAGCGCCTCGGCGGCCATCCGCAGCGGTTCGGGCGCGGTGACCCCGAAGGAACAGCCGGCCAGCCGCTGTACGTCGACGCGCGTGCCGGTGAAGGTCATCGCCGGGTGGAGGGCCAGCGGCAGCGCGCCGGCGCGGGTGGCCGGGTCCAGGACGGCCGTACCGAACCGGCCCGAGGTGTGCACGAGCAGCTGCCCCGGCCGTACGGCGCCGGTCTCGGCCAGGCCCGCGACGAGCCCGGGGAGGGCGTCGTCGGGCACGGTGAGCAGCACCAGCTCGGCGCGCTCCAGCACCTCGGACGGCGAGACGACCGGGACGTCGGGCAGCAGCGCCGCGGCGCGCCGTACGGAGGCGTCGGAGACGCCGGACACGGCGACCGGCCGGTGTCCGGCGAGCTGCAGCGACGCGGCGAGGGCAGGGCCGACACGGCCGGCGCCGACGACTCCGACAGTCAGCCGGGCGGGGCGGTCCTGGGCCTCGGTGGGTGGGATTGTGTTCACGCGGCGATGGCCTTCCGTTCCAGTCCGCGGGGGGTACCGGACGATTCGCTGGCCATGCTACGCGAGTGCTTCCGGCGGCCTTCAGAGTCGTACGCAGGGTGAGATGGCCGTCTCGTACCGCGTCACCGAACGTTTTCCACAGGCCCGCCGGGCGGCCCCGGACGAGTTATCCACAGGGGTGGCAGGGGCGGGTCGGGACCCGTCATGGTTGGGGTGGAAGCGGGGCGGGAGCCGGAATCGAGGGGAGGGATCGGGTGAGGTGATGCGGGACGTACGAGCCTTCAGGTGAGGGCCTGGCGTACGGCACGCCGGAAGCGGGCCAGCGGTCGGTCCGCCGACGGGGTGACAACGGCCCGGAAGCGGAGCCACTGGCGGATCTCACGCAGGGCCTGGAGGTCACCGGTGCCGGGCGGCGGGGGCGGGAGCTCGCCGCGCTGGGCGGCACGGTAGGCGTCGAGCATGTGCTGCTGGGATGCGTTCATGGGCACCACAGTGGGGCTGCCCGACGGCTGACGGCTCGTCGTTTGACGGGAGCCGTCAAACGAGGGCGGTGCAGGTCAGGGGGGTGCGCATTATTGGTCGCGAGAGAGCGGCTGCGAGGCAGCGGCTGCGAGACGCAGCCGCTGGACAGCAGCCGCGAGACAGCAGCATGAAGGCACGACGAGGGGGGTGGGTGGGGG
>NZ_LGCW01000282.1:0-51712 GCF_001279365.1 Streptomyces sp. NRRL F-5755
CCCCGCGGCCAGCCTCTCCTACCCGCAGGCCGACCCTGCACCCCCACAATCCGCCCCCGCCCCCACATGGCCGAAAGGAGCGTGTCGCCCGTCCCTTCGGCGGTCCCGTACACTTCTTGTGGCGATCCGGGTCACCGGGTCGACTTCGCACGCCCCGCCACCGGCGCAACAGTCCCTTTTCGGGCAGCACGGTGGCCGCGCCCCTCGGTCCTCGGAAGACCCCGCAAGGTCTCTTCCCCGGCAGAGCGCGCCGGGGCGTCAGGCACCGCGGCCGCCCGGCCGCAGTGGAACCGAGTAACACGAGGAGTACGGCCATGGCCGTCGTCACGATGCGGGAGCTGCTGGAGAGCGGCGTCCACTTCGGGCACCAGACCCGCCGTTGGAACCCGAAGATGAAGCGCTTCATCTTCACGGAGCGCAACGGCATCTACATCATCGACCTGCTCCAGTCGCTGTCGTACATCGACCGCGCCTACGAGTTCGTCAAGGAGACCGTCGCCCACGGCGGCTCGGTGATGTTCGTCGGCACCAAGAAGCAGGCCCAGGAGGCCATTGCCGAGCAGGCGACCCGCGTGGGCATGCCCTACGTGAACCAGCGCTGGCTCGGCGGCATGCTGACCAACTTCTCGACCGTCTACAAGCGCCTGCAGCGCCTGAAGGAGCTCGAGCAGATCGACTTCGAGGATGTGGCCGCCTCCGGCCTCACCAAGAAGGAGCTCCTGGTCCTCTCCCGCGAGAAGGCCAAGCTGGAGAAGACCCTCGGTGGTATCCGCGAGATGCAGAAGGTGCCCAGCGCCGTCTGGATCGTGGACACCAAGAAGGAGCACATCGCCGTCGGCGAGGCGCGCAAGCTCAACATCCCGGTCGTGGCGATCCTGGACACGAACTGCGACCCGGACGAGGTCGACTACAAGATCCCGGGCAACGACGACGCGATCCGCTCCGTCACCCTGCTCACCCGCGTGATCGCCGACGCCGTCGCCGAGGGCCTCATCGCCCGCTCCGGCGCCGCCACCGGCGACCAGAAGCCGGGCGAGAAGGCCGGCGAGCCGCTCGCCGAGTGGGAGCGCGACCTGCTCGAGGGTGACAAGAAGGCCGACTCCGAGGACGCCGCCAAGGCCGAGGACAAGCCCGCCGAGGCCCCCGCCGCCGAGGCTGCCCCCGAGGCCGAGAAGCCGGCCGCCGAGCAGGCCTGACGCCGCACGACTGGTTGACGACGGCGGGGGAGAGCGCCAAGCGCGCTGCCCCCGCCGTCCACCCGTAGATCTTTCGACTGTCGAGATTTCGAGAAGAGATTCACAGACCATGGCGAACTACACCGCCGCGGACGTCAAGAAGCTTCGTGAGCTGACCGGCGCCGGCATGATGGACTGCAAGAAGGCCCTGGACGAGGCCGAGGGCAGCGTCGACAAGGCCGTGGAGATCCTCCGCGTCAAGGGCCAGAAGGGCGTCGCCAAGCGCGAGGGCCGTTCGGCCGAGAACGGCGCCGTCGTCTCCCTCATCTCCGAGGACAAGACCTCCGGCGTCCTGCTGGAGCTGAAGTGCGAGACGGACTTCGTCGCCAAGGGTGACAAGTTCCTGGCCGTCGCCGACGCGCTGGCCGCGCACGTCGCCAAGACCTCCCCGGCCGACATCGAGGCGCTGCTCGCCTCCGAGATCGAGGCCGGCAAGACCGTCCAGGCGTACGTCGACGAGGCCAACGCCACCCTCGGCGAGAAGATCGTCCTGGACCGCTTCGCGCAGTTCTCCGGTGGCTACGTGGCCGCCTACATGCACCGCACCATGCCCGACCTCCCGCCGCAGGTCGGCGTCCTGGTCGAGCTGGACAAGGAGAACGCCGAGGTCGCCAAGGACGTCGCGCAGCACATCGCCGCGTTCGCGCCGAAGTACCTCACCCGTGAGGACGTCCCGGCCGACATCGTCGAGAACGAGCGCCGCGTCGCCGAGGCCACCTCGCGCGAGGAGGGCAAGCCCGAGGCCGCCCTCCCGAAGATCGTCGAGGGTCGCGTCAACGGCTTCTTCAAGGAGAACACGCTGCTGGCGCAGCCCTTCGCGAAGGACAACAAGAAGTCCGTCGAG
The DNA here is from genome assembly GCF_001279365.1 of Streptomyces sp. NRRL F-5755. Lineage (NCBI taxonomy): Bacteria > Bacillati > Actinomycetota > Actinomycetes > Kitasatosporales > Streptomycetaceae > Streptomyces > Streptomyces sp. NRRL F-5755. The sequence continues at coordinate 2,080 of NZ_LGCW01000282.1, forward strand.
AAGGTCCTGGAAGAGGCCGGTGTCTCGCTGAAGCGCTTCGCGCGCATCCGCGTCGGCGCCTGAGCCCAGCCGTGGGCCTTGTCGCCAAGGCCAGCGAATGACCTACGGCCCCGCTAGGGTCGTACGCAGTCGGCCGCGTACCGGCCGGCCGCAGATGTGACGAGGAGGCCATTGCCGTACAGGGATCTGAACCAGACCCCCGGCAATGGCCTTCTTCGTATGTGCACGAGGAGAGCGTGATGAATCAGGGTGCCGACGGCGCGGACACAGCCCACAAAGCCGACAGCGAAGGGAAGGGACGCTTCCTGCTGAAGCTGTCGGGCGAAGCGTTCGCCGGCGGCGGCGGACTGGGTGTCGACCCCGATGTCGTGCACGCCATCGCCCGCGAGATCGCGGCCGTGGTCCGGGACGGCTACGAGATCGCCATCGTGATCGGCGGCGGCAACTTCTTCCGCGGCGCCGAGCTCCAGCAGCGCGGCATGGACCGGGCCCGCTCCGACTACATGGGCATGCTCGGCACGGTCATGAACTGCCTGGCCCTCCAGGACTTCCTGGAGAAGGAGGGCATCGACTGCCGCGTCCAGACCGCCATCACCATGGGGCAGGTTGCGGAGCCCTACATCCCGCTGCGCGCCGTGCGGCACATGGAGAAGGGCCGCGTGGTCATCTTCGGGGCCGGCATGGGGATGCCGTACTTCTCCACCGACACCACCGCCGCCCAGCGCGCCCTGGAGGTCGGTGCCGAGGCCATGCTGATGGGCAAGAACGGGGTGGACGGGGTCTACGACGCCGACCCCAAGAAGTTCCCGGACGCGGTGAAGTTCGACGCTCTCGAGTACGGCGAGGTCATCACCCGCGACCTCAAGGTCGCCGACGCCACCGCCATCACGCTCTGCCGTGACAACAAGCTTCCGATCCTCGTCTTCGAGCTGCTCGCCGAGGGCAACATCGCGCGCGCGGTGAAGGGTGAGAAGATCGGCACGCTCGTCAGCGATCAGGGCACCCGGGCCTGACGGCCCCAACTGCCGTATTGCCGTACGGGCAGCGCGCCGTACGGGCGGCAACCCCGGGTCGGGGGAAGACCCCGGCACGGGGATGGACAACTGCCTGCCGGTCGGACACCGTGCAGGAGAAGACGCGCGGCAGGGGCGAGGCTCTGCTTCTTACCGAAAAGACCAGGAGCAAGTGGTGATCGAAGAGATCCTCCTCGAGGCCGAGGAGAAGATGGAGAAGGCCGTCGTGGTCGCCAAGGAGGACTTCGCCGCGATTCGCACCGGGCGTGCGCACCCGGCGATGTTCAACAAGATCGTGGCGGACTACTACGGCGCCATGACGCCGATCAACCAGCTGGCGTCGTTCTCGGTGCCCGAACCGCGGATGGCCGTGGTGACCCCGTTCGACAAGAGCGCCCTGCGCAACATCGAGCAGGCGATCCGGGACTCCGACCTGGGCGTCAACCCGAGCAACGACGGCCACATCATTCGTGTGAACTTCCCGGAGCTCACCGAGGAGCGCCGCCGGGAGTTCATCAAGGTCGCCAAGAACAAGGCCGAGGACTCGAAGATCTCGATCCGCAGCATCCGGCGCAAGGCCAAGGAAGCCCTCGACAAGCTCGTCAAGGACAAGGAGTCCGGCGAGGACGAGGTGCGCCGGGCGGAGAAGGAGCTCGACGACACCACCGCGAAGTACGTCGCGCAGGTGGACGAGCTCCTCAAGCACAAGGAATCCGAGCTCCTCGAGGTCTGATGAACGAGTCATCCTGGGGGGCCCCGCCTGGCGTCGGCCGAGCCGGTCAATGGGGACCACCCGACCAGGGACCCGTCGGTTCGGCGGGTCCCGCGCATGACTGGGGCGCGGCGGCGCAGACTCGCCCCATGCCCATCGTGCCCGACGCAGGCGGACACCAGGACGACGACCGGAACCCTCTGGACGACGACCGGGACCACCGGGACGACCCGGGGGCCGCTCGGCTGAGCGGCCCCCTGTTCCGCGATGAACAGCCGCAGGAGCCCATGCCCACCTCTTTGCCGGGGTCCGACAGCTCGGAGCAGCCCCACAAACCGCAGAAGAAGAGCGCGGGACGCAATCTCCGGGCCGCCATAGGCGTCGGGCTCGGCCTCGGCGCCGTCATCCTGTTCTCGCTCTTCGTCTACAAGCCGCTGTTCGTGGGCGTGATAGTCATCGCGGTGGTCGTGGGCCTGTGGGAGCTGACCTCGCGGCTGTCGGAACGCAAGGACATCAAGGTGCCGCTGGTGCCGCTCGCGCTCGGCGGTACGGCGATGGTGGTCGCCGGCTACGTCCGCGGCGCGGAAGGCGCCTGGGTGGCAATGGCGCTCACCGCGCTCGCCGTCCTGGTGTGGCGCATGACCGAGGCCCCGGAGAACTATCTGCGGGACGTCACAGCGGGCGTCTTCGCGACGTTCTACGTGCCCTTCCTGGCGACGTTCGTGGCGATGATGCTCGCCGCCGACGACGGACCGCAGCGCGTCCTGACGTTCCTGCTGCTGACCGTCGTCAGCGACACGGGCGCGTACGCGGTGGGCTGGCGCTTCGGCAAGCACAAGCTCGCGCCGCGCATCAGCCCCGGCAAGACCCGCGAGGGGCTGTTCGGCGCCGTGCTGTTCGCCATGGTCGCGGGCGCGCTGAGCATGGAGCTGATCATCGAGAACGGGGCCTGGTGGCAGGGCCTGCTGCTGGGCATCGCGGTCGCCGCCAGCGCGACGCTCGGCGACCTCGGCGAGTCCATGATCAAGCGGGACCTCGGCATCAAGGACATGGGCACGCTGCTGCCCGGCCACGGCGGCATCATGGACCGCCTGGACTCCCTCCTGCCGACTGCCCCGATCGTCTGGCTGCTGTACGTCATCTTCGTCGGCTCCGGCTGACCAGCGGTTTCCCGTACGTACGAGGGGGCCCGCCACATCGAGTGGCGGGCCTTTTCGTACGCCTGGACGGGCCCCGATCCGCGTCGGCGATCGTCACTTCGTACGTCTGCGACACTGGAAGAACCATGCCTAAGCCCGGAGAACTCACTTTCGTCGCGCCGCGCGGGGCCAAGAAGCCCCCGCGGCACCTTGCTGATCTCACCCCCGCCGAGCGGCGCGAAGCCGTGGCCGCGGCCGGTGAGAAGCCGTTCCGCGCCAAGCAGCTGTCGCAGCACTACTTCGCGCGGTACGCGCACGACCCGGCGGAGTGGACCGACATCCCGGCCGCGGCGCGCGAGAAGCTGGCGGCGGAGCTGCTGCCCGAGCTGATGAGTGTGGTGCGCCACATCTCCTGTGACGACGACACCACGCGCAAGACGCTGTGGAGGCTGCACGACGGCACCCTCGTGGAGTCCGTGCTGATGCGCTACCCAGACCGGGTCACGATGTGCATCTCGTCGCAGGCCGGGTGCGGCATGAACTGCCCGTTCTGCGCGACGGGGCAGGCGGGGCTGGACCGGAACCTGTCCACCGCCGAGATTGTTCACCAGATCGTCGACGGCATGCGGGCGCTGCGTGACGGCGAGGTTCCGGGTGGTCCGGCCCGGCTGTCCAACATCGTCTTCATGGGCATGGGTGAGCCGCTGGCGAACTACAAGCGGGTCGTGGGGGCGATCCGCCGGCTGACCGACCCCGAGCCCGACGGCGTGGGGCTGTCCCAGCGCGGCATCACGGTCTCCACGGTCGGCCTGGTCCCGGCGATGCTGCGGTTCGCGGACGAAGGTCTCAAGTGCCGGCTCGCGGTGTCGCTGCACGCCCCCGACGACGAGCTGCGCGACACGCTCGTGCCGGTCAACACGCGCTGGAAGGTGCGTGAGGTGCTGGACGCGGCCTGGGAGTACGCCGAGAAGTCCAGCCGCCGCATCTCGATCGAGTACGCCCTGATTCGGGACATCAACGACCAGGCGTGGCGTGGCGACCTGCTGGGCCGCCTGCTCAAGGGCAAGCGCGTCCACGTGAACCTGATCCCGCTGAACCCGACCCCCGGCTCGAAGTGGACCGCCTCGCGCCCCGAGGACGAGAAGGCGTTCGTCGAGGCCATCGCCGCGCACGGCGTGCCGGTGACCGTTCGCGACACGCGCGGGCAGGAGATCGACGGCGCCTGCGGGCAGCTCGCCGCCGCGGAGCGCTGAACGCCCGCTGGTACTGTGTGATCGAACAAATGCACATTCCGACAGGGGAGCGCCACAGCGCTGAGAGTGCGGCAGTGTCACGGACCGAGCGTCACGGACACCGAGTGCCGCAGACCCTTGAACCTCGCCCGGGTCATTCCGGGTAGGAAGTTCGGTCGTCACTCATGCTGTTGCGCCCCACCCGGCCTTCGTCCGACGAAGCGCCGGGTGGGGCCGCGTCTCTTCCTGGCCAGCCAGGAGGAAAACCAGTGAGCACCACCAGAAGGACCACCGTCGTCGCGCTGGCCGTCGTGGCCGGCCTGACGGCGCTCGCCGCCTGCGGCTCGGGCGGCGGCGGGAAGAGCGCGGATTCCAAGACGGTCACGCTCGTCAGCCACGACTCCTTCAACGCCTCCAAGTCCGTACTGGAGGAGTTCACGAAGCAGACCGGCTACAAGGTCAACGTGCTCAAGGGCGGGGACGCGGGCAAGACCGTCAACCAGGCGATCCTGTCGAAGGACAACCCCCAGGGCGACGTGTTCTTCGGCATCGACAACACGCTGCTGTCGCGAGGGCTGAAGGCGGGGATCTTCAGCCCGTACCAGGCCAAGGGGCTGGAGAGCGTCCCCGAGGAGCTTCAGCTCGACAAGGCGGAGCACCGGGTGACGCCCGTGGACTACGGCGACACCTGCGTCAACTACGACCGCGCCTACTTCGCCGAGCACAAGATTGCGCCGCCCCGGACCTTCGACGACCTGCTCAAGCCCGAGTACAAGGGTCTGCTGGTCACCGAGAACTCCGCCACGTCGTCGCCCGGGCTGGCCTTCCAGCTCGGCACCATCGCCAAGTACGGAGAGTCCGGCTGGCAGGACTACTGGAAGAAGCTCAAGGCCAACGGCGTGGAGGTCGTGGACGGCTGGGAGCAGGCGTACAACGAGCGCTTCTCGGGTTCGGCGGCAGGCAAGGGCAAGGGTGACAAGCCCCTGGTGGTCTCGTACGCCTCCAGCCCGCCCGTCGAGGTGCTCGGCAAGAAGCCCGAGCCCAAGGAGGCGCCGACTGGCGTCGCGACCGGCACCTGCTTCCGGCAGACCGAGTTCGCGGGGCTGCTGAAGGGTGCCGGGAACGAGAAGGGCGGCAAGGCGCTGCTGGACTTCCTGCTGAGCAAGAAGTTCCAGGAGGACGTGCCGCTCCAGATGTTCGTCAACCCGGCGCGTACCGACGCCAAGGTGCCGGAGCTGTTCACCAAGTACGGCGAGAAGATCGACAAGCCGGGGACGGTGGCCCCGGAGGCGATCACCGAGAACCGCGAAAAATGGATCAAGCAGTGGTCCTCGCTCGTCCTGAAGTGACCGGCCGCGCGGGGCGGGCGCGCACGTCGCGGCGTACGGCCTCGCGGCTGGCGTTGATGGCCCTGCCGCTCGCCTTCTTCGCGCTCTTCTTCGCTTATCCCGTCGTCGCGATCGTCGGACGGGGGCTGAAGGACGGCGGACAGTGGCAGCTAGGCCGGGCCGGGGAGGTGCTCTCCGACCCGGACGTGCTGCACGTCCTGTGGTTCACCGTCTGGCAGGCGGCGGCCTCGACCGGGCTCACGCTCCTGATCGCGCTCCCCGGCGCGTATGTCTTCGCGCGCTTCGAGTTCCCCGGAAAGAAGCTGCTGCGGTCCGTTGTCGCGGTGCCGTTCGTCCTGCCGACGGTGGTCGTCGGTTCGGCGTTCCTGGCTCTGGTCGGGCGTGGTGGGGTGCTGGACGACCTGTGGGGCGTACGGCTGGACACCTCGGTATGGGCGATCCTGCTGGCGCACGTGTTCTTCAACTACGCCGTGGTCGTACGCACGGTGGCCGGACTCTGGAGCCAGCTCGACCCGCGGCAGGAGGAAGCGGCCCGGGTGCTGGGGGCCTCTCGCTGGCAGGCATGGCGCCGGGTGACGCTGCCCGCCCTCGCGCCGGCCGTCGCGGCCGCCGCGCTGATGGTCTTCCTCTTCACCTTCACCTCCTTCGGGGTGGTGCAGATTTTGGGCGGGCCGGCGTTCTCCACCCTCGAAGTGGAGATCTACCGGCAGACCGCCGACTTCCTGGACCTCCCCACGGCCGCCGGCCTCACGCTGCTGCAGTCCGCCGCCGTACTGGCCCTGCTGGCCCTGCACGCCTGGACCGTACGGCGGCGGGAGGCCACCCTCACACTGGTCGCCCCCGCGCAGACGGCACGGCGCCCCCGGGGCATGGGGCAGTGGGCGCTGCTGTGGGGCACGCTCGCCGTGATCACGCTGCTGTTGGTGGTGCCCCTGGCCGTACTGATCGAGCGGTCCTTCGCCGGGCCGGACGGCTACGGGCTCACGTTCTACCGGACGCTGCAGTCCGCCGCCTCCATGGACAGCACCTTCGCCGTCGCCCCGCTGAACGCCCTGTGGAACTCGCTCGCCTACGGGGCTGCCGCCACGCTGATCGCCCTGGTGGTGGGAGGCCTGGCGGCGGCCGCGCTGACGAGGCGGGGCGGCAGGCTGGTGCGGGGATTCGACGCGCTCCTGATGCTGCCCCTTGGCGTCTCCGCCGTGACCGTGGGTTTCGGCTTTCTGATCACTCTCGACAAGCCGCCGCTCGATCTGCGGTCGTCCTGGTGGCTGGTACCGCTGGCACAGGCGCTAGTCGGGGTGCCCTTCGTCGTACGCACCATGCTGCCCGTGCTGCGCGCGGTGGACGAGCGGCTGCGGGAGGCCGCGGCGGTGCTCGGGGCCTCGCCGTGGCGGGTGTGGCGCGAGGTCGACCTGCCGCTGGTGCGGCGGGCGCTGCTGATCGCCGCGGGCTTCGCCTTCGCCGTGTCGCTGGGCGAGTTCGGCGCGACGGTCTTCATCGCCCGGCCGGACAACCCGACCCTGCCGGTCGCCGTGGCGCGGCTGCTGGGGCGCGCCGGGGAACTCAACTACGGGCAGGCGATGGCCCTGTCGACGATCTTGATGGTGGTGTGCGCGGGCGCTCTGCTGACGCTGGAGCGCGTCCGCACCGATCAGGCCGGAGAGTTTTAGATGGCGGAACACGCTGACACGGTGGCGGACAAGGCACTGCTGCGCCTGGAAGATGTCACCGTTCGCTTCCGGGACGGGCAGCCACCGGCCCTGGACGCGGTGGACCTGAGCGTCGCCGCGCAGGAGATCGTCTGTGTGCTGGGGCCCAGCGGCAGTGGCAAGTCCACCCTGCTGCGGGTCGTGGCGGGCCTGCAGACCGCCGACGCGGGACGGGTGTTCCTGGAAGGCCGCGACCAGTCGGGTGTCCCCACGCACCGGCGTGGCGTCGGGCTGATGTTCCAGGACCATCAGCTCTTCCCACAGCGAGATGTCGGCGGCAACGTGGCCTTCGGCCTGCGTATGCACGGGGCGTCCCGCGCCGTGCAGGACCGTACGGTGACCGAACTCCTGGACCTCGTCGGCCTGCCGGGCGCCCAGCGGCGCGCCGTGGCGGCCCTCTCAGGCGGCGAACAGCAGCGCGTGGCGCTGGCCCGCGCCCTTGCGCCCCGGCCCCGGCTGCTGATGCTGGACGAGCCCCTCGGCCAGCTCGACCGCGGCCTGCGCGAGCGCCTGGTCGTGGAGCTCCGGCGAGTCTTCGGCGAGTTGGGTACGACCGTGCTGGCCGTGACGCACGACCAGGGTGAGGCGTTCGCGCTGGCCGACCGGGTGGTGATCATGCAGGAGGGCCGCATCGCGCAGAGCGGCACACCGCTGGAGGTCTGGCAGCGCCCCGCCACCGAGTTCGTCGCCCGCTTCCTCGGCTTCGACAACGTGGTGACGGCGACCGTACGGGGCGAGGCGGCCGACACACCGTGGGGCAAGCTCCCTGTCCCGGAGGGGACGCCGGACGGGGTGTGCCGCCTGCTCGTACGTCCGGCCGGCGTACGGCTCACGAGCGCCACGCAGGGCCTGCCCTGCACCGTTACGGCCCGCACCTTCCGCGGCACCCACGTCACACTTCTTCTCCAGCCCGGAGACGGCCCGCAACTGGAGGCGGCATGCGCGCTGCGCGACGCCCCGGAGGACGGGGAGACGGTGGGCGTCGCGTTCCTTGCCGGGGATGTCGTGGTTCTGGAGCGCTGAGGGGCGTCCCTACGAGGAACTGGCGTGGGGCGCTCGCCATGGGGCGCCCCGCCCGGTCGTCCGCCCCGGTGTCAGCTTCCGGTGGCCGCTCTGTCCGGTGCCCGCCTGCCGTCCTCGGTCGCTGCCCCTGCCCCAGTCGCGTGCGCGGGGGCCGTCGAACCGTCGTCCGGCGCCGTACCCGTGGCTTCGGCGCCGCCCTCCGGCTCGCCGAACCAAGCGACCGCGACGGCGCCGGCCACCGCGACGACGAACCCGAGTATGGCCATCCAGGCGAAGCCCGGACGGGAGGAGTCGCCGAGCCACAGCACCCCGAGGATGCCGGGCACCACCGTCTCGCCCACCACCAGTGCCGCCGTGGCGCCGTTGACCGAACCGATCTGGAGGGCCACCGTGTGCAGGTACATGCCGCCGACACCGGCGACGAGGATGGCGTAGAGCGCCGGGTCGGCCAGCAGCGTGGGCAGGTGGAACGGGTCGATGCCGTTCAGTACGCGTACGCCGACGCCGAGCGCGCCGAAGCCCAGGCCGGACAGCAGGCCGGCGAGGATCGCGGCGCGGCTGCCGAGCAGCCGGACGATCAGCGTGCCGCCGCCGATCACCAGGACCGAGGCGACCAGCAGCCACCAGTGGGTGGCCGTCGAGGCGTCACCGCCGCCCTCCGGGCCCGCGGCGGTGGCCAGCAGGACCAGCGCCGAGCAGACCACGCCGATGGAGACCCACTCGCGCGCGTTCAGCCGGATGCCGAGCAGTTTGATGCTGAGCACGGCGGTGATCACGAGGTTGGCGCTGATGACGGTCTGCGAGAGGAACAGCGGCAGCAGCCGGGCGGCCAGCGCGCCGAGCCCGAACCCTATGAAGTCCAGCACCGTGCCGACCATGAACTCCCACGTCACGGCGGCTTTGGCGGTGGACGAGAGGCTGGGGCCGCCGTGCTGGGTGAGGCCGGTCGTGGACGCGGCGGCCGCTTCCCGACGCGCGGACTTGCGCGATCCCACCGCTTGCAGGACCGACCCCGTGCCGTAGCAGGCCGAGGCCGCTACCGCCGTCAGAAGACCGATGAGCACCAAGAACTCCGTTCACGCACTGCCTGGATTTACCAGTTCATTACCTGTTAGGCAGACGTGGATTCGGGGGCGGGAGTTGCCTCGGGCGCGCCATCAGATGGCGCGGGGCTGATCGCACGCCGCGCCGTCCACGAGGGCGGCCAGCGCGTCCGGCGCCTCGTCCACCGAGTCGACCAGAGCGATCTTCGCGGACATGCGGCGCTCGGCGGCGAGGGCCCGCAGCAGCGGCCAGGCGGGCAGCTTCTCGGTCCAGTGGGTGCGGTCGACGAGGACCATGGGGGTCGGTTCGCCCCGCGATCCGTAGTAGTTCGGGGTGGCGTTGTCGAAGATCTCCTGTACGGTCCCCGCCGCGCCGGGCAGGAAGACGACTCCGGCGTTGGAGCGCGCCAGGAGGCCGTCCTCGCGGACCACGTTGACGAAGTACTTGGCGATGCGGGCCGCGAAGGCGTTCGGCGGCTCGTGGCCGTAGAACCAGGTGGGGATGCCGACCGAATCGCCGCCGTCCGGCCAGCGTTCGCGCACCTCGAAGGCGGCCCGCGCCCAGTCGGTCACCGAAGGGGCGAAGTGCGGCACCTTGGCGAGGAGGGCCAGGCTCTCGTCGAGCATGGCGTCGTCGAAGGGTGCGGCGTACGCGCCGAGGTTCGCGGCCTCCATGGCGCCCGGGCCGCCGCCTGTGGCCACCGTCAGGCCCGCGCGGGCGAGCCGCCGCCCGAGCCGGGCCGCGCCTTCGTACGCACCGGACCCGCGTTCCAGCGCGTGCCCGCCCATGACCCCGACGACGCGGGCGCCCGCGAGGTGCTCGTCCAGGGCGTCCGAGATGGCGTCGTCGTGGATGCTGCGCAGCATCGAGGCGAAGACGTCGCCGTCCGACATGGTGCGCTGGTACCAGTCGTAGGCCAGCGCGTCGGGCGTGGCGGGGTAACCGGCGTCGGTGGCGAGGGACTCGAAGAGTTCGCCGGGCGAGTAGAGGCGTCCGCGGTACGGGTCGAAGGGCAGGTCCGGTATCGGCGGGAAGACCAGGGCGCCGCCTGCCCGGACGCTCGCGGCGGCCGCCGGCTCCATGCGGCAGCCGAGGAAGACGGCCTCGGAGGCCGGCGTGCCGAGCAGCGCGGTGGTGCGGCCGGTCAGGTCGACGGACTGGACGCGGTAGCCGGAAAGGGTGCCCGTCTCCAGTACGCGGTCGAATTCGGCGAGCGTCTCGATCTCGCGGTCGCCGCCGTGGCGTTGCGACCGCTCGATGGGGCGGTGGGGCGCGGGGGACTCCGGGTTCGGCTGCACGGTCGTCATCGTAGGCGGGCGGTGCGTGGGGCCGGGCGGGGGCCGGTGGAGTGCGGCTCAGTGGAGCAGAGGAAGCGCGGCCAGTTCCGCGATGGCCCAGGTCAAAGGGCCGAGGACGACGAGGAGGGCCAGGACGCGCAGGACGGAGGCGCGGAAGAGGACGGAGCGCGGGGTGCCGAGACGGCGGAGCGCGGCGGTGGTGTGGGTACGGGCCCAGCGGGCTTCGAGAGCCGCCGTCAAGGCGCTGGCCGTGACGCAGGCCAGGACGAGGGCCGCGCCCAGACCGGTGAGCGGACCGAACGGGCGGGTGGGGGCCGCTTCGTACACCTTCACCGCCGCGTACGCGCCGGAGGCGACGGCGCAGAGTACGCCAAGGGGGCGGCCGATGCGCCGGGACTCCTCCTGGAGGACGCGGCCGGCGAGCAGGCGGACGGCCCCCGGGCGGCCGGCGGCCAGGAGACGGCCGGACAGCCGCGCCAGGCCGGGGCCGGCCAGGACGAGGCCGAGGGTGGACAGCGCCCAGCCCGCCAGAACGCCCGGCGGGCTGCCGATGAGGCGTCCGGGCAACGGGAGGAGCGTGTCGGCGTCGGCAGGGCCGCGGCTGACGTACGTCTCCAGGGCGAGCCCGGCCGCCGTCAGCGCCATGCCCCAGGGGAGCGCGGCGGGCACGGCGGAGGCGGTGCTGCTGGTGCCCATGGCGGTCAGGGGCTCGCCGGCACCGGCACCGGCGCCGGTGGAAGCTCCCGTACGGCGTCCGGCGCCACGGGCGTTCCTGCGCGGGCGCAGGACGACCGCGGTGGCGGTGGCCGCCGTCACCGGTACGACGGCGAGGAGCATCAGCGCACCGGCGAGCGGAAAGGAGTGGCCCGCGCCGAGGAGCTGGGTGGCGGAGTCGGCGGCGGTCGCGCCGCCGAAGTCGCCGCGCACCATGAGGAAGGCGAGCAGCGCGACGAAGCTGCCCAGCACGCACGACACGGCCGTGGAGGTGGCGGCGATCATCGTCAGCCGTACGGGGCCCAGTCCGGCGGCGGACATGCCCCGTTGGAGGCGGGAGGCGGGGTCCGTACGGGCCGCGGACACCGCGAGCTGGATGGTGGCCGCGACCGGGACGGCGCACCACAGGAGGCGTACGAACGAGTCGGCGGCCGTCGCTGGGTGGGCCGCGGCGTGGCCGAGCGCGGCCAGCAGCAGGAAGCCGGTGCCGCCGGACGCGGCGGCGACGAGCAGGCGGCGCAGCAGGACGAGGGGATGGGCCCCACGGGCTAGACGGAGAGCGAGCACTCTGCCCTGCTTTCCTTGTCGGGGACGGGGGCCTTGGCGCCGGTACGGCGGCCGTCGAGGAGTGCCACGGTACGGTCCGCGAGGGTGCCGGCCTCGGGTTCGTGGGTGGCGAGGACGACCGTGATCTCGTGCGAGCGGGCGGCCGTGGTGATGGTGCGCAGGACCTGCGCGGCGTCCGCACGGTGCAGGGGCGCCGTGGGCTCGTCGGCGAACAGGACCTGCGGCGCGCAGGCCAGGGCGCGGGCGATGGCGATGCGCTGGCGCTGCGACTGGTCGAGCCGGCCCGGGCGTTGGCGGGCGCACATGCCCACGTCCAGACGCTCCAGCCACTCGCACGCGGTCTGCTTGGCGGTGCGGTGGCCGGTCCCGCGCAGGAGCAGGGGGAGGGCGGCGTTCTCCCAGGCGGTCAGTTCGGGGACGAGGTGGGGTTCGGTGTCCACCCAGCCGAAGCGGTCCAGGCGCAGCCGTTCCCGGCCGGCCGGTGAGAGCGTGTGCACTGGTGAACTGTTGAACCAGATTTCGCCGCTGTCCGGAGCAAGTTGGCCGGAAAGACACCGCAGGAGGGTCGTCTTGCCGCAGCCGCGGGGCCCCGTGACGGCGAGGATCTCGCCCTCGCGGACACCGACGGAGACCCCCGTCAGCGCGGGGGAGCCGGCGTATGTGTGGTGCAGGCCGCGCGCCCAGAGAACGTCGTTGTCAGGTGGGGCCACCATCTGCGCACCTCATGCTCGTCGCGTCCGATCGTTCCCCCGACCGGGTGAACGACCATGGAGGGTATCGGTCACTGGCACGGTAAGGAGTGGCGACCCTCGGTATTCGGCGCTCGGCGCGCACCACGGCCCAGGTTCACTCAAATGGAGGCTTATATGAAGAATCTGGGTGGAGGAGCGGAGAGGAAGGGCTGAAGGGGGGAGCGCGGGGCCGGGAGGGGGCGCGGCCACGGGCTGCGGGGCGGGCCGCGCCCACCTGGCAGGCGCGCAAGCCCGTACGCCCACGAACCCGCTCGCTCCACGGGCGGGCGCGCGAGTCGAGGCAGCCGCTCGCGCGGCTGGTGGGGGTACGGGGCTACGGGGCCCACGCCGGTACTGCGAGCGGGGCGCACGGGGCCGCACCCCCGGACGCTCCTCACCTCACGAAGTACGCCTCACAGCTTGCCCCATGCCTCCTGCAGTGTGCCCCGCAGTATCTGCTCGATCTCGTCGAAGACCGGCTGGTCGGCGATGAGCGGCGGGGCGAGCTGGATCACCGGGTCGCCGCGGTCGTCGGCGCGGCAGTAGAGGCCGTTGTCGTACAGGGCCTTGGAGAGGAAGCCGTACAGGACGCGCTCGGTCTCTTCCTCGTTGAAGGACTCCTTGGTGGTCTTGTCCTTGACGAGTTCGATGCCGTAGAAGAAGCCGTTGCCGCGGACGTCGCCGACGATGGGCAGGTCGTGGAGCTTCTTCAGAGTGGAGAAGAAAGCTTCTTCCTTGTCCAGTACGTGCTGATTGAGGTTCTCGCGCTCGAAGATGTCGAGGTTGGCGCAGGCGACGGCGGCGGAGACCGGGTGGCCGCCGAAGGTGTAGCCGTGCAGGAAGGTGTTGTCTCCCTTGTAGAACGGCTCGGCCAGCCGGTCGGAGATGACACACGCGCCGATGGGGGAGTAGCCCGAGGTCATGCCCTTGGCGCAGGTGATCATGTCCGGTACGTAGCCGAACTTGTCGCAGGCGAACATCGTGCCCAGGCGGCCGAAGGCGCAGATGACCTCGTCCGAGACGAGCAGCACGTCGTAGCGGTCGCAGATCTCGCGGACGCGCTGGAAGTAGCCGGGCGGGGGCGGGAAGCAGCCGCCCGCGTTCTGCACCGGCTCCAGGAAGACGGCGGCGACGGTGTCCGGGCCCTCGAAGAGGATCTGCTGCTCGATCTGGTCGGCGGCCCAGCGGCCGAACGCCTCCGGGTCGTCGCCGAAGAGCGGCGCGCGGTAGATGTTGGTGTTCGGGACCTTGTGCGCGCCGGGGACCAGCGGCTCGAACGGGGCCTTCAGGCCCGGCAGGCCGGTGATGGACAGCGCGCCCTGCGGGGTGCCGTGGTAGGCCACCGCACGGGAAATGACCTTGTGCTTGGTGGGCTTGCCGGTGAGCTTGAAGTACTGCTTCGCCAGCTTCCACGCGGTCTCGACGGCCTCGCCGCCGCCGGTGGTGAAGAAGACCTTGTTCAGGTCGCCCGGCGCGTGGTGCGCGAGCCGCTCGGCGAGCTCCACGGCCTTGGGGTGGGCGTACGACCAGATGGGGAAGAATGCCAGGTCCTGGGCCTGCTTGAGCGCGGTCTCGGCGAGTTCGGCGCGGCCGTGCCCGGCCTGTACGACGAACAGGCCGGCCAGGCCGTCGATGTAGCGCTTGCCCTTGTCGTCGTAGATGTTGGTGCCCTCGCCGCGCACGATCGTCGGCACGGGGGCGTTCTCGTACGACGACATGCGGGTGAAGTGCATCCACAGGTGGTCGTAGGCCGTCTTCGAGAGGTCAGCGGTCATGGCTATCTGGTTCCCCAGGTGTAGGTCTGCTTGCGGAGCTTGAGATAGACGAAGCTCTCCGTGGTCCGGACGCCGGGCAGCGTGCGGATGCGCTTGTTGATCATTTCCAGCAGGTGGTCGTCGTCCTCGCAGACGATCTCGATGAGGAGGTCGAAGGAGCCCGCGGTCATGACGACGTATTCGACCTCCTCCATGGCCGTCAGGGCGTCGGCCACCGGGTCGAGGTCGCCCTCGACGTTGATCCCGACCATCGCCTGCCGCCGGAAGCCGACCGTGAGGGGGTCGGTGACCGCGACGATCTGCATCACGCCTTGGTCGAGCAGTTTCTGTACGCGTTGCCGCACCGCCGCCTCGGACAGGCCCACGGCCTTGCCGATCGCGGCGTACGGACGGCGGCCGTCCTCCTGGAGCTGCTCGATGATCGCCAGGGAGACGGAGTCGATCGACTGGGTGCCGTTTCTGTCACGAGTGGCCACAGCCCTCACTGTGCACGAGCCTCGTCAGTCCCGCAACCCCGATTCAATGAAATCAGTTGCCCAGAGAAGTCGACGCCACTGATTCCGTCGTTCATCCGTTGTGGGTATGTCGAAAACGTCGCCTCCCTGGCTAGGGTGGGCATCTCAATCAATGGACACCTGACAGGAGGGGTCGCTCGTGACCACCGAACTGCGTCGGCTGCGCAACTACATCGACGGGGAGTTCCGGGACGCCGCCGACGGGCGGACCACGGAGGTGGTCAACCCGGCCACGGGTGAGGCGTACGCCACCGCTCCGCTGTCCGCCGCCGCGGACGTGGACGCGGCGATGGCCGCCGCCGAGGCCGCGTTCCCCGCCTGGCGCGACCTGGTGCCGGCCGAGCGCCAGAAGGTACTGCTCAAGATCGCCGACCGCTTCGAGGAGCGGGCCGAGGAGCTGATCGCCGCCGAGTCGGAGAACTGTGGCAAGCCGATCGCGCTCGTGCGCTCGGAGGAGATCCCGCCGATGGTGGACCAGATCCGCTTCTTCGCGGGGGCCGCCCGGATGCTGGAGGGCCGCGCGGCGGGCGAGTACATGGACGGCTTCACGTCCATCATCCGCCGCGAGCCGGTCGGCGTCTGCGCGCAGGTCGCGCCGTGGAACTACCCGATGATGATGGCGGTGTGGAAGTTCGCCCCGGCGCTGGCCGCGGGCAACACCGTCGTCCTCAAGCCCTCCGACACCACCCCCGCCTCCACCGTGCTGATCGCCGAGATCATCGGTGGCGTGCTGGACGAGCTGGGCCACAGCCGCGGCGTGTTCAACGTCGTCTGCGGCGACCGTGACACCGGCCGCCTGATGGTCGAGCACCCGACCCCGGCGATGGCCTCCATCACCGGCTCCGTGCGGGCCGGCATGCAGGTCGCCGAGTCCGCCTCCAAGGACCTCAAGCGGGTCCACCTGGAACTGGGCGGCAAGGCCCCGGTCGTGGTCTTCGAGGACACCGACATCGCCAAGGCCGTCGAGGACATCTCGGTGGCGGGCTACTTCAACGCCGGCCAGGACTGTACGGCCGCGACCCGCGTGCTCGTCCACGAGTCCATCCACGACGAGTTCGTGACCGCGCTCGCCAAGGCCGCCGCCGACACCAAGACCGGCCCGGTCGACGACGAGGACGTGCTCTACGGCCCGCTGAACAACGCCAACCAGCTGGCGCAGGTCAAGCGCTTCATCGACGGCCTGCCCGCGCACGCCAAGATCGAGGCGGGCGGCCACCAGGTCGGCGAGAAGGGCTACTTCTACGCGCCCACCGTCGTCTCCGGCCTCAAGCAGGACGACGAGATCATCCAGAAGGAGGTCTTCGGGCCGGTCATCACCGTCCAGTCCTTCCGGGACGAGGACCAGGCCGTCGAGTGGTCCAACGGCGTGGAGTACGCGCTGGCGTCCTCGGTGTGGACCAAGGACCACGCGCGCGCCATGCGGATGTCCAAGAAGCTGGACTTCGGGTGCGTGTGGATCAACACCCACATCCCGCTGGTCGCCGAGATGCCGCACGGCGGCTTCAAGAAGTCCGGATACGGCAAGGACCTGTCGGGCTACGGCTTCGAGGACTACACGCGCGTCAAGCACGTGATGACGTCGCTGGACGGCTGAACCCGCCCCGCCGGGCGACGGGGCCCCGCATGGCGCCCCGCCGCCCGGCACACCGTCGTGGGCGGCGGCCCGGCAGCCGACGTTCTGCCGGGTTGCCGTCGCCGCCCCCGGCGCGTGAGAGTGCTCGCCATGCCTGAACTTTCGCGGCGTTCGCTGCTACGGAGCACCGTCGGTACGGGAGCGGCCGGGGCCATGGCCCTGCTGGCGGCCGGATGCGGGGTGCCCGCCGCGTACGTCGCCCCGGCCGACCGCGGCGCCCCCGACCGCTCGGCCCGGGACCGGCGCCTGACCTTCGCCAACTGGCCGCTCTACATCGACGTGGACGAGCGGGACCCGCGGCGGCGGCCGACCCTGGAGGCGTTCGAGAAGCACACCGGCATCTCCGTGACGTACACCGAAGAGATCAACGACAACGACGAGTTCTTCGGCAAGATCAGCCCCGCGCTGATGAACCACCAGCCCACGGGGCGCGACCTGATCGTCATCAGCGACTGGATGTGCGGCCGGTACGTACGCCTCGGCTGGGTGCAGGAGATGGACCGCGCGCGGCAGCCGAACGTCGCGCGCCACCTCGACCCGCTGCTGCGCACCCCGCACTTCGACCCGGGACGCAGGCACTCCGTGCCGTGGCAGTCGGGCATCACCGGCATCGCGTACAACCGCAGGAAGCTCGGCCGGGAGATCCAGCACACCGCGGACCTGTGGAAGGACGATCTGCGCGGGCGGGTGACGCTGCTGTCCGGGATGGACGAGTCCTTCGCGATGCTCATGCAGGGCGACGGTGTGGACATCACACGCTGGAAAGAGGACGACTTCTATCGGATGACGGACCGCATCCGTCGTCTGGTGGCCAAGAAGCACATCCGGCGCTTCACCGGCAACGACTACATCAAGGACCTCGCCTCGGGCGACGTGCTTGCGGCGCAGGCGTACTCGGGCGATGTCATCCAGCTCAAGGAGGACAACCCGGACATCGAGTTCGTGGTGCCGCAGGAAGGCGCCGAACTGTGGGCGGAGAGCCTGATGATCCCCGACCGCGCCGAGCACAAGCGCAACGCGGAACAGCTGATCGACTTCTACTACCGGCCGGAGATCGCCGCCGAACTGGCCGTCTGGGTCAACTACGTCTGCCCCGTACCGGCCGCGCGGGACGTCCTCGCCTCCTCCAAGGACGAGGAACGCGCCGCGCTGGCCGAGGACCCGCTGGTCTTCCCGGACGACTCCCTGCGCAAGCGCCTGGCCATAGCTCGTGACATCACCTCCAAGGAGCGCCCGGCGTTCGCCAAGGAGTGGAACGGGATCGTGGGGCTGTGAGGCGGCGGGCCGGCGCGTGGTTCAGCCCGGCATGCCCCGCGCGACGGCTTCCTCCAAGGCCGTACGCAGCGCCCCGTACGTAGGGGCCAGCCGCCGCAGTCCGGCTTCCAGCGCACGGTCGTCTCCCGAGACGACGGGGCGTTGCAGGCCGCCGACCATGCGGGACTGCTCGGCCAGAAGGGCCGCCGGGGTATCGAGGTCCAGTGAGGCGAGGCAGGCTGCCGCGTCGTTGAGACGGCGGGCGCCGAGGCGGACGGCGAAGACGCGGAGCAGGTCGCGGGTCTCCGGGGACAGGCCCTTGACCACCTGGTCCGCTAGCGCTTCGGCGGCGGCCGTGCCGCCAAGCGACCCGGGCGGCATGGGCAGGTCGTCGCGTCCGGCCAGCCACCGTACGGCGTCGGGCAGCGACCGCCGCAGGGCCTCGGCCGGGTCGGCTGCCCGCTCCTGTACGAAGGCGGAGCGCATCACGTACGGGGCATCCGTGTACGTGACCGACTCCGCGCGCCATGCGGCGGCGAAGGCCGGGGCGGACAGCGTCGCGTACGGGTGTCCGTGCGGGTCGTGGAGAAGGACGGTGCCGTCTTCGATCGCCAGCACCACTACGTAGTGATCGGCGCCGACCGCAGTGCCGGAGCCGGGCTGGTACAGCAACAGACCCATCTCCACCGGGCCGACCAGAACGGGGCCCTCCGCACAGGCGGCCCCGAGCCGCGCCAGTGCCTCGTCCTGGGTGCCGCCCGCGCTGCGTACACAGCGCAGACCGAGCGCTGACACGGCGGCGTCCAGGCCGGTTTCCGGGTCCCAGCCGTACGGGTCGAACCACGGCAGGGTGCCACCGACGAGCTGCATGCCGAAGGGTGAGCCGGTGAGGGTTTCGATGACGGCGGGGGACGGGGCGGCGTCGGGGCCGAGCACCATGGCCAGGGAATGGCTGTAGCAGTACGGGCCGGAGCCGGTGTAGGTGAGCATGCTTGTCCTTGGGTGTGGGTGTGGGGGTGGGTGTGGGTGCGGGTTCGGGGGAGGGCGGCGTCTGCTGGGTGGTGCTCACCAGTGCACGGCCTGACACGGTGGCAAGGTCAAGCGGCGACGGTAAGTGATCGGTTGCGAGCGGTCGTTGGACTGTGCCGGTCCCGTGACCCCTTACGGGCGGACTTCGCCGCCGTGCCAGACTCACCGCTCATGTCGCAGAAAACACAGGACCTGAGCCCCGCCGTCACGTTCGGACTGCTCGCCGCCTGGGCGTTGCATGACGCGGAGGAGGTGGCCTTCGGGCCGCGGTGGATCCGGGAACACCTGCCGGAGCTGCGGAAGCGGTTCCCTGGGGCGCCCGAACGGCTCTGGCGGGCGCTGGAGGGCGTCGACCAGCGGGAGTTCACGGTCGCGGTAGGCGCCATGGCGGTAATCGTGGCCGCCGCCTCGGTGCGCGGGCACCGCACCGGCGGCCGCTCGGCCTTCTTCCAGGGCGCCGTGGACGGGTTCGGGCTCCACGGCCTCATGCACCTCGCGCAGGCCGCCGCCGTACGCGGCTACACCCCCGGGTCGGCCACCTCGCCGTTCATCGTCGTCCCGTACGCACTATGGGCGCGCGGGCGGCTACGGCGCGCCGGGCGGCTCCGGCCGACGGACGCACGGGGCGTGGCGAGCGGGCTGGCTGCCGCCGGGGCGGCCACCGCCCTGTCGCACCTCGTGGCGCGGCGGCTGGTGCGGCGCTGAGGCGCACGGGGCCGGTACGCCTCAGAGCGCCGCGCGGATGGCGGCCACCCGGTTGGTCGTGACGGCGTCGACGCCGGCGCGCTTGAGGCGGCGCGTGGCGCGGGGCGTGTCGATGGTCCAGGCGGCGAACAAGTAGCCGTCAGCGTGAGCCCGTTCCACCAGGTCCCTGGTCACCAGGCCGAAGTGGTAGTTGAGCCAGCGAGGGCGTACGCGGGCCAGCAGTTCGGGACGGGGCGGGGCCGTACGGCACCAGGAGAGGGCGAGTTCGGCGGCCGGGTCCGCGGCGCGGACGGCGAGCATGGACAGGCCGCCGCCGCAGTAGTACGCACGGGCCTCGGCGTCCGACTCGCGGACCTCGCTGACGGCGGCCGCCGCGGCCGCGGGGTCGGGGAGGTCGATCAGGGCGCGCGCGGACGGGTACTTGGCCGTGAGCGCGAGGGCGTCGCGCAGAGTCGGGATGCCGCCCGCAGTGAGCTCGGCGGCCTGGCCGTACGTGAGTGAGGACAGCGGACGGTCGTGGCCCCACAGGCGTTCCAGCGTGGCGTCGTGCAGCAGCACCGGGACGCGGTCGGCAGTCAGCCGTACGTCGATCTCGACCGCGTCGGCGCCCGCTTCGAGCGCGGCGCGCAGCGAGGCGAGGGTGTTCTCCCGCGCCTGGTACGGGGCGCCGCGATGGCCGATGACCGCCACCTGTCCGCGCCCGGGAATCGGGCGCGTCAGCCCGGCAGCGGGCGGTGCCTGCCCGGCCGGCGCCCGCTCCGCCGGGGCGGGTACCGGCGCCGGATCCGCTGCGCGCCGTGCGGGCCTCACCGCGGCCACGCCGCCGTGTAGTCGTCGATCTCGGCGGTCAGCGCGGCCTTCGCGGCGGAGTCCATGAAGGACGCCTCGACGGCGTTCTTCGCCAGGGCGGCGACCCCGGCCGCGTCGAGGTCCAGCAGGCGCGCGGCCACGCCGTACTCCAGGCACAGGTCCGTGCCGAACATCGGCGGGTCGTCACTGTTGATCGTCACCAGCACACCCGCGTCGACCATCTCCTTCAGCGGGTGCTCGTCGAGGGTGCGCACGGCGCGGGTGGCGATGTTCGAGGTCGGGCAGACCTCCAGCGGGATACGGTGCTCGGCGAGGTGGGCCAGCAGCTTCGGGTCCTGGACAGAACTGGTGCCGTGGCCGATCCGCTCGGCACGCAGCTCGGTCAGCGCGTCCCAGACGGTCTGCGGTCCGGTGGTCTCCCCGGCGTGCGGAACGGAGTGCAGGCCGGCGGCGATGGCCCGGTCGAAGTACGGCTTGAACTGTCCGCGCGGCACGCCGATCTCCGGGCCGCCGAGCCCGAAGGAAACCAGGCCCTCCGGCTGCAGGTCACAGGCGATACGCGTGGTCTCCTCGGCAGCCGTCAGCCCCGCCTCGCCCGGAATGTCGAAGCACCAGCGCAGCACCACGCCCAGCTCGGTCTCCGCGGCCTTGCGTGCGTCCTCGATCGCCTCGACGAAGGCGGCGTCCGGGATACCGCGGCGGGTGGAGCTGTACGGGGTGACGGTCAGTTCGGCGTAGCGGATGTTCTGCCGCGCCATGTCCCGGGCGACCTCGTACGTCAGCAGCCGTACGTCTTGCGCGTCGCGGATCAGGTCCACGACGGAGAGGTAGACCTGGATGAAGTGCGCGAAGTCCCGGAAGGTGAAGTAGTCGGTGAGTGCTTCCGGGTCGGTGGGGACCGCGGAGTCCGGGTGGCGGGCGGCCAGCTCGGCGACGATGCGCGGGGACGCCGATCCGATGTGGTGGACGTGCAGCTCGGCCTTGGGCAGTCCGGCGATGAAGGCGTCGAGATCGGACAACGGATCCTCCTGGTCGAGGGGCGAGCTGGGCGTGCCGCGGACGGGAATCATCGTAGGCGGGGAGCGCCATGCGGAACGGCGCAGGTCTTAGCATGGGCGCAAGCGAAACGTGGGGCGAATGTGGGGGTGTCGATGTCCGGCAGTCAGCAGCCCGAACCGCGCGAGGCGTGGGCGCCGGTGGGGGGTCGGGAGGCGTCGGGCGCGACGAAGTCGGCTGCGCCGGAGTCGGGCGTGTCGAGGCCGGGTGCGCGGACGGCGGACCTGTCGGAAACCAGCGCCGCCGGGGCTGGGGCCGGGGCTGCCGCGCAGCCGGAACTTTGGGAGCCGCGGGAGCCGCTGGAGGGGCGGGAGGCGTCGGCTGCGATGGGGACGACAGCGCCGGCTTCGGCGGTGACGGAGTCGGCCGTGCCAGCGGCGTCTGTGTCGAAGCCGGGCGCGCCGAAGCGGGGCGTGCCGACGGCGGGCATGCCGAACTCCATCGTCGCCGCGAGAACTGCGGCGCAGCCTGAACTACGCGCCCCGCGGACCCCGCCTGAGGGGCGGAAGTCCTCGGCCGCGACCGGGATGGCAGCGCCGGAGTCGGCGGTGACCGAGTCAGCTGTGTCGGCGGCCGATGTGTCGAAGCCGGCCGCACCGAAGCCGGGTGCGGCAATGGCGGATATGCCGGACCCCATCGCCGCCGCTGGGACTGCGGCGCAGCCTGAACCGGACGACGCGTGGGCGTCGTCGGAGAGCCGGAAATCGTCGGCTGCGGCTGGGATGGCGGTGCCGGATTCGGCGACGACCGAGTCAGCTGCGCCGACGGCCGATGCGCCGACGGCGGACGTGCCGGAACCCGCCGTCGCCGTGGCGGGGGCTGCGGCGCAGCGTGAACCGCGCGACCCGTGGGCGCCTCCGGGAGGCCGTCAGCCGTTGGCCGCGACCGGGACGGCCACGTCGAAGTCGGCCGTGACCAAGACGGCGGCACCGAAGCAGGGTGGACCGACCGCAGACGTGCCGGACCCCACCGCCGCCGGGACCGCCCCGCAGCCCGAACCGCACGACCCGTGGGCGCCCCCGGAAGACCGTCACCCGTCGGCCGCCACCAGAACGGCTACGTCGAAGTCGGCCGGGACCAGGACAGCCGCACCGAAGGCAGCCATCCCGAATACGTCCACCCCCACCGCGGACCTGCCCGCACGCACCCCCACCGGAACCGAACCCAACCCCCCAGGTGGCCGATACGACGTCCCCCCGCCGCCACCCGCGCCGGGCTTGGCAGGGGCCTATGCGCCGCCCGGGTCCGGTACGCCGCCGATATCCGGCGCCGGGGCGGGTGGGCAGCGGGACGCAGCACCGAACGGCAGCGGCGGGCGGCCGGACGGTGACGGCGGTTTCCCTGCGGGCACCGCGCCCCTTCCCCACGGCGCCTCCGCGTCTCCGTACGGCAGTTCTGGCCCCAGCAGCTGGGGCCCGTACCCGGGCGGCCGGACGGGGCAGCACGTGCCGCCGGGCTACCAGCCCTACTGGATGCCGATCGCGTTGAACAACGGGTTCGGCACCGCCGCTCTCGTTCTCGGAATCGTGGGTACCGTCCTCTTCTTCACCGTGGCTTTTGGGCTCCTCCTCGGTTTGCTCGCGATCATTTTCGGTGCCATCGGGCGCAGCAAGGCGGACCGGGGCGAGGCGGACAACGGCGGGAGTGCGCTGGCCGGATTGATCATGGGCGGTGTGGCGATGCTGCTGAGCGTGCTCATGGTCTGCTACGTCGTGGTGGCCAACGCGACCTATGAGGATGGCGATCCGTGGGGCCCCGGCTACTCCGACGATTCGGGCTTCGGCGACTCGACCTCCGGCGGTTCCGGCTCCGGCACCGATGACGACGGCGCAGACACGGACGGCCGCCCTGACGACGACGGCCCGGACACGTACGAAGCCGCACCCGCCCCCGACCTCCGTACGGCTCCCGACCTCCGTACGGCCCCCGGCCCCCGTACGGCCGAAGCCGCGCCCGCGTCCGCCGTACCGGGACCGACCGCCGTCCCGGACCTCCGGAACCTCCCGGCGGCCCGTACCGGCACCCGGACCGTCGTGCTCACCCAGCTCTGAAGCCCGCAGCCCTTACCCAGTCCTGAAGCCCCGTCCCCGCCCAGCCCTAATCGCCCGCCCTCAGCCGCTGCCGAGCCTCCATCAGCGCGAACCCCAGCAAGTTCGGGCCCCGCCAGCGCGCCGGATCCTGCGCGCGTTCGTCGTCGGCGGCCAGCCCGATTCCCCATATGCGGTCCAGGGGGCTGGCTTCGACCAGGACGCGCGAGCCTGTCCCCAAGAGGTACGCGCGCAGGGCGTCGTCCTGGCCGAACTTGTGCACATTGCCCTCGACGACGAACGCGAAGCGGTGCTGCTCCCACAGTGCGTCGTCGAAGCCGCGTACCGAGCGGCCCGCGTCCTTGGCCTGCTTGGGGTGGACGGCGGCTATCGCCCGCCGCTCCGCCTCCGCGTCCTCGAACAGCCGGGCCTTGCAGGCCATCATCCAGTGCTCGGCGGTGGCGTACCGCACGCCGTCGACCGTGAACGGCGACGGCCACCACTGGCTGAAGCAGCTCGCGCCCAGCTCGCCGTCGCGGCGAGGGGTGTGGCCCCAGAAATAGACGTACTTGTACCGCTCACCGGCGGCCGTCCGCGCGGTCAGCTCCTCCACCGACCGTGGCCCGTCCGCCGTCGGTGCGGCCGCTGCCGATGCGGCCCCGGCCGTGTCCGCCGCGCCGTTGCGTGGCTCGTTCATCTCCCTGCCCCCCGTGCTGTCGTGCATCATGCCGGGATTCTGTCAGCGGGCACTGACAACGTGTCGGGGTGCCGTACGACGGAAATCGCAGAATCCGTCGCGTAACCAAAAGGCAACAACGGAATCCCTTGTTGGGGTCCTGCTCCTCTGTCAAGATCAGCCATCGATTCCGGAAAGAGCTACGCCTGGGGTGCCGCTGAGCGGCCCCGGCGTCCGGCGGAGGAGAGCACCATGATCCAGCGATTCGACGTGCGGGACCGATTCGCCGAGGGCGCGCAGTACCTCGCCGGCGGACTCCGGGACGGCAGCTCCGGCCGCACCCAGTACGTGGTCGATCCGGCCACCGGCGAGCAGGTGTACGGCTACCGGCTGGCCTCGACGGCGGACGTGGACGCGGCGGTGGACGCCGCTGTGCGCGCCTTCCCCGCGTGGGCCGGGGCGACCCCGGGCGAGCGCTCCGACGCCCTGCACCGGTTCGCCACCGTCCTCGGCGAGCGGGCCGGAGAGCTGGCCTACGCCGAGTCGCTCCATTGCGGCAAGCCCATCAAGCTCAGCGCGGAGTTCGACGTACCGGGGTCGGTCGACAACGCGGCCTTCTTCGCGGGCGCCGCCCGGCACCTGGAGGGGCGGTCGGCGGGGGAGTACAGCCCGGACCACACCTCGGTGATCCGCCGCGAGCCCATCGGCGTCATCGGCTCCATCGCGCCGTGGAACTACCCGCTCCAGATGGCCGCCTGGAAGGTGCTGCCGGCCATCGCGGCAGGCAACACGATCGTCCTCAAGCCCGCCGAGACCACCCCGCTGACGTCGCTGATGTTCGCCCAGGCGGCGACCGAGGCGGGCATCCCGGACGGTGTGCTCAACATCGTCTCCGGCGCCGGCCGGGAGGCCGGCGAACACCTGGTGGCCCACCCGGGCGTCGCCATGACCTCCTTCACCGGTTCGACGGCGGTCGGCAAACGGGTCGCAGAGATCGCCACCAGTACCGTCAAGCGGCTGCACCTCGAACTCGGCGGCAAGGCCCCGTTCGTGGTCTTCGACGACGCAGACCTGGAGGCCGCGGTGCACGGGGCGGTGGCCGGCGCCCTGATCAACACCGGGCAGGACTGCACCGCCGCCACCCGCGCCTATGTGCAGCGACCGCTCTACGACGCCTTCGTCGGCGGCGTGGCCGACCTGATGGCGACCGTACGGCTCGGCGACCCGTTCGACCCGGCCACCGATCTCGGCCCGCTGATCTCGCACATCCAGCGCGACCGGGTCGCCGGGTTCGTCGACCGGGCCCGGTCGTACGCCACCGTCGTCACCGGCGGCGCGGCGCCGCAGGGCGAGCTGGCCAAGGGCGCGTACTACCTGCCCACGCTGATCACGGGCGCCGCGCAGGACAGCGAGGTGGTCCAGAGCGAGATCTTCGGGCCGGTGCTGGTCGTGCTGCCCTTCGACAGCGACGACGAGGGGATCGCGCTGGCCAACGACACGCCGTACGGCCTGGCGGCCTCCGCATGGAGCCGGGACGTCTACCGCGCCGGCCGCGCCACCCGCGAGATCAAGGCGGGCTGTGTCTGGGTCAACGACCACATCCCGATCCTCAGCGAGATGCCGCACGGCGGCTACAAGGCCAGCGGCTTCGGCAAGGACATGTCCGCCTACTCCTTCGAGGAGTACACGCAGGTCAAGCACGTCATGTACGACAACACCGGCACGGCCAGGAAGGACTGGCACCGGACCGTCTTCGGGGACCGCACCTGAGAGCGGGGCGGCAGCCGCCGCACACGGCCGCACCGGCTGACCACCGGGCTCATTCTGAAAGGGCACCGCGTATGGAGGACACCCAGCAGCCCGGGAGCCTGTCCGCACCCGAGCTCGCCGCCGTACGGCGCAGCCTCACCGACGGCCGGATGGCCATGACCCGGCGGTCGCTGCTGCGCGCGGGCGGGGCGGGCGCGCTGGCGTTCGGCGGCCTCGGCGCGCTGTCGGCCTGCGGCATTCCGCCTGCGGGCCGTACGGACGCGGGGCGGTCGGTGGACCACTCCGGGCAGGAGAAACGTGTCAGCTTCTCCAACTGGACGGAGTACCTGGACGTCAGCGACGACGGCAAGCGCCGGCCGACCCTCGACGCCTTCACCCGGCGCACCGGAATAGCGGTGAAATACACCGAGGACGTCAACGACAACGACGAATTCTTCGGCAAGATCCAGGCGCAGCTGGCGGCCGGGCAGGACACCGGCCGGGACCTGATCGTGCTCACCGACTGGATGTGCGCGCGGATGATCGGACTCGGCTGGGTGCAGAAACTGGACGCCGCGTCCCTGCCCCACGCGCGCGCCAATCTCTCGGACCAGTTCCGCGATCCGGACTGGGACCCGGGGCGCGCCCATTCCTACCCCTGGACGGGCATCCCGGCCGTCATCGCGTACAACGCGAATGCCACCGGCGGACGTACGGTCGATTCCGTCAGCCAATTGCTGGACGACCCGAAGCTCAAGGGCCGGGTCGGATTCCTGTCGGAAATGCGGGACAGCGTCGGGCTGACCCTGCTGGACATGGGAAAGCGCCCCGAGGACTGTACGGCGGACGATTTCGACGCCGCGATCGCCCGGCTCCAGAAGGGCGTGGACAGCAAGCAGATCCGGCGCTTCACCGGGAACGACTACATCAACGACCTGAGCAAGGGCGATCTCGCGGCGTGCGTGGCCTGGGCCGGGGACGTGGTCCAGCTCCAGCACGACAACCCGGACATCAAATACGCCGTGCCGCGCGCGGGTTACATGACGTCCACGGACAATCTTCTGATTCCTGACCAGGCTCGCCACAAAGAGAACGCCGAACGCCTCATCGACTACTGCTACGAGCCGAAGGTGGCGGCGCGGATCGCGGCGTACATCAACTATGTGTGCCCGGTCGACGGCGTACGCGAGGAACTGGCGAAGATCGACCGGGACCTGGCGGACAACCCGCTGATCCTCCCGGACCGGGAGATGACCGCCCGGTCGCATTCCTTCCGCGCGCTGCACGGCGAGGAGAGCAAGGACTTCGCCCGGAAATTCGCCGATCTCACGGGTGCCTGAGACCGTAACGCCCGGCCATGCACCGGCCCGCCCGCCCTCCGACCCACGGGACCACCCATGACACAGACCTCCGGTGGCGACGTCCGCCTCTCCGGGATCAGCAAGACGTACGGCTCCTTCACCGCCGTCCACCCGCTCGACCTGACGGTCCCGGCCGGTTCCTTCTTCGCGCTGCTGGGCGCCTCAGGCTGCGGCAAGACCACCACCCTGCGCATGATCGCGGGCCTGGAGGACCCGTCCACCGGGACCGTCGAGCTGGACGGCAAGGACGTCACCGCGCTGCCCCCGTACAAGCGCCCGGTCAATACCGTCTTCCAGAACTACGCCTTGTTCCCGCACCTAGACATCTACGAGAACATCGCGTTCGGCCTGCGCCGCCGTGGCATCAAATCCGTGAAGAAACAGGTCGAGGAGATGCTCGACCTGGTCGAACTCGGTCCCATGGCGCGCCGTAAACCGCAGCAGCTCTCCGGCGGCCAGCAGCAGCGCGTCGCGGTCGCCCGCGCGCTGATCAACCACCCGCGAGTGCTCCTCCTGGACGAGCCGCTGGGCGCCCTCGACCTCAAGCTGCGCCGCCAGATGCAGCTCGAACTCAAGCGCATCCAGACCGAGGTCGGCATCACCTTCGTGCACGTCACCCACGACCAGGAGGAGGCCCTGACGATGGCCGACACGGTCGCGGTGATGAACGGCGGCCGCGTCGAGCAGCTCGGCGCGCCCGCCGACCTGTACGAGAACCCGGCCACCACCTTCGTCGCCAACTTCCTGGGCACCTCCAACCTCATCGAGGCCGAGGTGGTGGCGGCCGGCGGCGACGACCTGCTGCTCACCGCCGGGGAGACCAAGCTGCGGCTGCCCGCCGGGCGATGTCGCACCACGGTCCGCACCGGTGGCAAGGTCCTGGCGGGCGTACGGCCCGAGAAGATCAGCCTCGCGCACGCCGACGACGCGGGCGGCATCGCCGAGGGCCGCAACCGGCTGCCGGGACGCATCCGGGACGCCGGTTTCCTCGGCGTCAGCACGCAGTACGTGATCGAGTCCCCGGGCGCCGGGCGCCTCGCCGTCTACGAGCAGAACGTCGAGCGCGACCCCCGCTTGGTGCCCGGCGCCGAGGTGGTCCTCCACTGGAGCCCCGCGCACACCTTCGGCCTGGACGCCGCCCAGGACATCGAGGCCGGCGCGGACACCGGCGAGGAGGCGGCATGACGACGACCACCGAAGCGCCGCCCCACGCCGCCCCCGAGGGGGCACCGCAGGCCCGCGGGCGCGCCACGCGCAAGCGCCTCGTGCCGTACTGGCTGCTGCTTCCCGGCATCCTCTGGCTGGTCGTCTTCTTCGCCGCGCCGCTGGTCTACCAGGCGTCCACGTCCGTACAGACCGGCTCCCTCGAAGAGGGCTTCAAGGTCACCTGGCACTTCGCCACCTACTGGGACGCGCTGGGGGAGTACTGGCCGCAGTTCCTGCGCTCGGTCGGCTACGCGGCCACCGCGACGGTGCTCTGCCTGGTGCTGGGCTATCCGCTCGCGTACCTCATCGCCTTCAAGGCGGGCCGCTGGCGCAACGTCGTGATGATCCTGGTCATCGCCCCGTTCTTCACCAGCTTCCTGATCCGCACGCTGGCCTGGAAGACGATTCTGGCGGACGGCGGTCCGGTGGTCGGCGTACTGAACTCGCTGCACGTCCTGGACGTGACGAGCTGGCTGGGGCTGACCGAGGGGCAGCGGCTGCTGGCCACGCCGCTGGCGGTGGTGTGCGGCCTGACGTACAACTTCCTGCCGTTCATGGTGCTGCCGCTGTACACCTCGCTGGAGCGCATCGACCCGCGGCTGCACGAGGCCGCCGGCGACCTGTACGCCCGCCCCGTCACCACCTTCCGCCGGGTGACGTTCCCGCTGTCCATGCCGGGCGTGGTGGCCGGCACGCTGCTGACCTTCATCCCGGCCGCCGGTGACTACATCAACGCCGAACTGCTCGGCTCCACCGACCAGAAGATGATCGGCAACGTCATCCAGTCGCAGTTCCTGCGCGTCCTGGACTACCCGACGGCCGCCGCGCTCTCCTTCATCCTCATGGCGGCCATCCTCGCCATGGTCACCATCTACATCCGCAAGTCCGGGACGGAGGACCTGGTGTGAGGGCCGTACTCCGGTGGCTGCGCCGCCACCTCGTCGTGCTCGCGGGCCTGGCTACGCTCGCGTACCTGCTGCTGCCCAACCTCGTCGTGCTGGTCTTCTCGTTCAATAAGCCCAACGGGCGCTTCAACTACGAGTGGCAACGATTCGCCACGGACGCCTGGACCGACCCGTGCGGCGTCGCCGACCTGTGCGGCTCGCTGGGCCTGAGCCTGCAGATCGCCGTCTGGTCGACGGTCGGCGCGACCGTCCTCGGCACCATGATCGCGTTCGCGCTGGCCCGCTACCGCTTCCGCGCCCGGCCCGCCGTCAACACCCTGATCTTCCTGCCGATGGCGATGCCCGAGGTGGTGATGGCCGCCTCGCTGGCCACCCTGTTCCTCAACATGGGCATCAGGTTCGGCTTCTGGACGATCCTGATCGCACACGTCATGTTCTGCCTGAGCTTTGTCGTCACGGCGGTCAAGGCCCGCGTCATGAGCATGGACCCGCGCCTGGAACAGGCGGCCCAGGACCTCTACGCCTCGCCCGCGCAGACGTTCCTGCGCGTGACCCTGCCGATCGCCGCGCCCGGCATCGCGGCCGGCGCGCTGCTCTCCTTCGCACTGTCCTTCGACGACTTCATCATCACCAACTTCAACGCCGGCTCGACTGTGACGTTCCCCATGTTCGTCTGGGGATCGGCGCAGCGTGGCACACCCGTTCAGATCAATGTCATCGGAACGGCGATGTTCCTGATCGCCGTGCTCTGCGTCCTGGGGGCACAACTGCTCTCCGGACGCCGGAAGAGGAGCTGAGAACCATGGCACGAGCTGCCATGACCACCCCCGTCCACGCCCTCGCGGACGCCGCCCCGATCTCCTTCTGGCTGGACGACGAGAACCGTCCGGCCGCCCTCCCCGCCCTCGTCGGCGACGAGCACACCGACCTGCTCGTCGTCGGCGGCGGCTACTCGGGCCTGTGGACCGCCCTGATCGCCAAGGAACGCGACCCCGCACGCGACGTCGTCCTCGTCGAGGGCCAGGAGGTCGGCTGGGCCGCCTCAGGCCGCAACGGCGGCTTCTGCGCCGCCTCCCTGACCCACGGCCTCGGCAACGGCCTGGACCGCTGGCCGGGCGAGCTGAGGAAACTCGAAGAACTCGGCGCCCGCAACCTCGACGCCATCGAGGACACCATCGCCCGCCACGGCATCGACTGCGACTTCGAGCGCACCGGCGAGATCGACGTCGCCACCGAGCCCCACCAGGTCGCCGAGCTGAAGGAGAGCGCCGAACAGGCCGAACGGCTGGGCCTGACCGGCATCGAGTTCCTCGACCGCGAGGCGCTGCGCGCGCAGATCGACTCGCCGACCTTCCTGGCCGGCCTCTGGAACCGTACGGGCGTCGCCATGCTCCACCCCGCGCGGCTGGCCTGGGGCCTGAAGAAGGCGTGCCTGGACCTCGGCGTACGGATCTACGAGCACACCCCCGCCACCGCCCTGGCCGCCGACGGCCTCGGCATGGCGGCCCGCACGCCGTACGGCCGGGTCTTCGCCCGACGGGTCGCGCTGGGCACCAACGTCTTCCCGTCCCTGGTGCGCCGTGTGCGCCCGTACGTCGTCCCGGTCTACGACCACGCGCTGATGACCGAGCCGCTGTCGGACGGGCAGCTGGACGCCATCGGCTGGCGGGGCCGCCAGGGCCTGTCGGACAGCAACCACCACTTCCACTACTTCCGTCTGACCGCCGACCACCGCATCCTGTGGGGCGGCTACGACGCCGTCTACCGCTTCGGCGCTTCGGTCCGCGCCGAGTACGACCACCGCCCGGCCACGTACGAGAAGCTGGCCCGGCACTTCTTCCAGTGCTTCCCGCAGCTGGCGGGGCTGCGCTTCACCCACGCATGGGGCGGCGCCATCGACACCTGCTCGCGCTTCTCGGCCTTCTTCGGCACCGCGCACGCCGGGCGGGTCGCCTACGCGGCCGGCTACACGGGGCTGGGCGTGGGCGCCACGCGCTTCGGCGCGGAGGTCATGCTCGACTTCCTGGCGGGCGAGCGCACGGAGCGCACCGAGCTGGAGATGGTCCGTACCAAGCCGCTGCCGTTCCCGCCGGAGCCGCTGCGCTGGGCCGGGATCGGCCTCACGCAGTGGTCCATGACCAGGGCCGACACCCACGGCGGGCGCCGCAACCTGTGGCTGCGGGCGATGGACAGGGCCGGGCTCGGCTTCGACAGCTGACCGCACGGGCTGTACGGCGGGCGCGCTTCCACAGCGCGTCTGCTCCCCCGCGGGCGCGCCCGTACCCCCTCGGGCGCGCCAGCCGTCCAACGCCCCCGCACGCGCCACTCCACGCCCCCCACTGCTTCCGTCCACCGCGAAAAACCCCGGCAAACCCGTGTAAGGATGCCGCCGCCGCGGTCTCTCACCGGGCGGACAGCGGTCCGAGCGGACCGCGGAAGCGAGGGGACATGGACGCCGCGGGGGCGAAGAACGCAGTGGAGTGGCTGGTGACGGCGGCAGCGGACCCCGACGCCTGCCGGTGGGAGTGGGAGCGCAACCCCCTCGGGGTCGCGCTCCTCCCGGCCGGCCGGCTCTGGGACGTACTGATCGTGCCCGGCGCGCTGGGACGCCCGACGCTGGACGTGCTGACGCGGGTGACGGAGCGGCCGGGGCCGGTGCTCGGGGACTTCGGGGGCGCCCGTACGGGCTTCTTCGTGCCGCCGGGCACGGCCGCGCGCTGGCTGGGCACCGGGGTGCGCGGCGCGGGGAGCGGCAGCTGGATCGTGGTGCCGTACCCGGGCCGGGCTACAGGCGGTGTGCGGTGGCTCGTCGCCCCCGACGGCACGGGGCGGCTCACCGAACCGGCGGTGCTCGAACTGGCGATGCACGAGGCCGCCGCCTCACTCGCGGCCGGGCCGTGAGAGGGGCACGAACCGGCCATTCACGGCGCCGTGCTGAGTCGTGCGGGCCCGGCATCCGTGAATCCGGACGGGGGGCCGCTCGCAGGGGCTCGCCGATTGGGCCGGGCGCAGGGGGCGCCCGATGCCCGCATCAGGTGCCGCATTTCCAGGGGGGAAGAGTTGTGCGCACGCCGGAACACGTTCTCGGAAGGCTTGGCGTCGAGCCGGAGACGGAAACGGTCTATCGGGCCCTGCTGGCCCGGCCATACGCCGCGCCGGCCGTTTTGGCGGACCATACGGGAATGACCGGGCGGGAAGTCGAACGGGCCTTGGACCGCCTGGCCGAACTGGCGCTGGTACGCCCTTCGGCGGAGCACTCCGGCAGGCTGTACGCGGTGAGCCCGCGGCTGGGCATGGATATCCTGCTCGCCCGGCAACAGGCCGAACTCGCCGCGCAACAGCAGCGCGTGGAGGAAAGCCGGGCCGCCGCCGCCCGGCTCGTCTCCGAATTCGCGGTGCCCCAGCAATCCGCCGCCGACCACGGCGTGCTCCGGCTGGCCGGCGCCGACCGGATATCCGACCACCTGGCGGAAATGGGCGCGGCCGCCGAAGAGGAATTGCAGGTGTTCGCGGGCGGACCGCCCGGCACGTTGTCCGAATTGCCACCGCTGCGGCCGCTGTACGAGATGCTGCTGGCCCGCGGAATCCGTGTGCGCACCGTCTGCCTGGACAGCGCCCGGCACGATCCGGCGGCCGTGGCCCATGCCGAGTGGCTGGCGTCGGCGGGGGCGGAGGTCCGTACGGCCGCCGTGCTGCCCACCCGTATGGTCGTCGTGGACCGCCGCTCCGCGCTCGTCTGCGCCTCCGCCGAGGACACCGCGCAGACCGCCGTCTCCGTGCGGGTGCACGGCGTGGTGACCGCGCTGAGCACGCTGTTCGACGCCGTGTGGGCGGCGGCCGAGCGGCTGGGGCCGCCGCCGTCCCGGCGCGCGGCGGACGGCTTCACCCGGCAGCACCTGGCCGCGCTGCAACTGCTCGCCGAGGGGCACACGGACGCCACGGTCGCCCGGCGGCTGGGCGTCTCGGCCCGTACGGCCCGCCGGATCGCGACCGACGCGATGGCGGGCATGAAGGCGCGCAGCCGGTTCCAGGCGGGCGTGCTCGCCGCCCAGCTGGGGTATCTCCCGGCGTCCTCCGCCTGACGCTCCGCACGGTACGAGCAGGGAATTCCGGCCGGCCCACCGCGACCGGCCGGAATTCCGCGCGCCTTTCGCTGGGGGCCCGCGTGTGGACCGAAAGGGACATGGCCGGTTCGGTCCACCGGAAGCCCCTTCTTTCGTACGGCGGGCGCGTCGACACTCCGTTGGCATGAAGGCTCTGGTGCTGTCCGGCGGAACGGGTACCCGGCTCCGCCCTTTCACGTATGCGATGCCCAAGCAGCTGATCCCCGTCGCGGGCAAGCCGGTACTGCGGCATGTCCTGGAAAATCTCCGGGAGCTGGGCGTCACGGATATCGGCGTCGTCGTCGACGCACGGGACCGGCACATCGCGGCGGCCCTCGGCGACGGCGCGGACCTCGGCGTACGGCTCACCTTTCTCCGCCAGGAACAGCCGCTGGGACTGGCGCATTGCGTGGTCCTCGGCCGGGATTTCCTGGGCACGGAGGATTTCGTCCTCCACCTCGGTGACAATGTGCTGCCCGAGGGGATCGGCACGCTCGCCGCGCGATTCGCCGCCCGCCGCCCCGCCGCTCAGCTGGTCGTCCAGAAGGTGCCCGACCCGCGCCGCTTCGGCGTCGCGGAGCTGGACGCGGACGGTGCCGTGCTGCGGGTGACGGAGAAGCCGGACCGGCCGCGCAGCGACCTCGCGCTGGTCGGCGTCTACTTCTTCACCGCCGAGGTGCACCGCGCGGTGGCCGCCATCGCGCCGGGCCGCCGCGGCGAACTGGAGATCACCGACGCCGTGCAGTGGCTGATCGACGCGGGCGCCGAGGTCCGGGCGGGGGAGTACGGCGGCTACTGGCGCGACATCGGATGCGCCGAGGACGTGCTCGCCTGCAACCGCAGGCTCCTGGAGGGCATCCGGCCCGCGGTGGCGGGCCGCCTCGACACCGCGAGCCGGCTCACCGGACCCGTCGTGATCGAGGCCGGTGCCCGGGTGACCGGATCGGTGATCGAGGGGCCGGTCCTGATCGGCGCGGGCACCGTCGTCGAGGACAGCCACATCGGCCCGTACACCGCCCTGGGGCGCGACTGCGTTCTGCGCCGTGCCGGGATCGCGGACTCCGTCACCCTCGACGGTGTGACGATCGACCGGGTCGGCGGCCTGACCGGCTCGCTGATCGGCCGCGCCGCCCGCATCGGCCGGGCCCGCCCCGGCGACGGGCGGCACCGGCTGCTGGTGGGCGACGACATCCGGATCGAGGTGGCGGCGTGAGGCTCCTGGTCACCGGCGGCGCCGGGTTCATCGGCTCGCACTACGTCCGTACGCTCCTGGACGGCGGCTTCGGGGAGCGGCCCGACGCGGACACCCACGTCACCGTCCTGGACCTGCTCACCTATGCGGGCAACCGCGCCAACCTGCCCGCGCACCACCCCCGCATGGAGTTCGTGCGCGGCGACATCGGCGACCTGCCGCTGCTGCTGGCGCTGCTGCCCGGCCACGACGCCGTGGTGCACTTCGCGGCCGAGACGCATGTCGACCGCTCGCTCGCCCCGGACGCCGCGCCCGAGTTCGTACGGACCAACGTCCTCGGCACCCAGACGCTCCTCGACGCCTGCCTGCGCACCGGTGTCGGCCGCATGGTGCAGATTTCCACCGACGAGGTCTACGGCTCGATCGCGCACGGCGCGTGGACCGAGGAGCAGCCGCCCGCGCCGCGCTCGCCGTACGCGGCGTCCAAGGCGGGCGCCGACCTGCTCGTGCTGGCCTGCCACCACACCCACGGGCTGAACGTGTCGATCACCCGCTGCTGCAACAACTACGGCCCGTACCAGCACCCCGAAAAGCTCATCCCGCGCTTCGTGACCCGCCTCCTGGAGGGCCGCGAACTGCCCCTGTACGGCGACGGGCGCCACGTCCGCGAATGGCTGCACGTGGACGACCACTGCCGCGCCGTGCACCGGGTCCTCCACCGCGGCAGGGCCGGCGAGATCTACCACGTCGGCGGCGGCAGCCCGCGCACCAACCTCGCGCTGACGGGGCAGTTGCTGCGGCTGTGCGGCGCCGAGTGGTCCAGCGTCCGCCGGGTGACCGACCGCAAGGGCCACGACCGGCGCTACGCGCTCGACGCCACCAAGATCCGTACGGAGCTGGGCCACGCGCCGCGCACCGGCTTCGACCGCGGCCTGGCCGACACCGTGGCCTGGTACCGCGACCACCCCGACTGGTGGAAGGAGACGGCACTCCGATGACCATCCGAGTGTGGGACTACCTGGCCGAGTACGCGGAGGAGCGGGCGGACCTGCTCGACGCCGTGGACACGGTCTTCCGCTCCGGGCAGCTGGTGCTCGGAGCGAGCGTCCGCGGCTTCGAGGCCGAGTACGCCGCCTGGCACGGCGCCGCCCACTGCGTCGGCGTGGACAACGGAACCAACGCCGTCACCCTCGCCCTCCAGGCCCTCGGCATCCGCCCCGGCGACGAAGTCATCACGGTCTCCAACACCGCGGCGCCCACCGTGCTGGCCATCGACGCGGCCGGGGCCGTCCCCGTCTTCGTGGACGTGCGCCCCGATACGTACCTGATGGACACCGCGCAGCTCGCGGCGGCCGTGACGGGCCGCACCCGGGCCCTGCTCCCGGTGCACCTCTACGGGCAGTGCGTGGACATGGCGCCGCTCCGCGCCGTCGCCGACGCGCACGGGCTGGCCGTCCTGGAGGACTGCGCGCAGTCCCATGGCGCGCGGCACCACGGCCGCCTGGCGGGAACCCTGGGCGACGCCGCGGCCTTCTCCTTCTACCCGACCAAGGTCCTCGGCACCTACGGCGACGGCGGCGCGGTGCTCACCCCGGACACCGATGTCGACGCGGCGCTGCGGCAGCTGCGGTACTACGGCATGCGCGAGCGCTACTACGTCGTCCGCACGCCGGGCCACAACAGCCGCCTGGACGAGCTGCACGCCGAGATCCTGCGCCGCAAACTCCGCCGCCTGGACCGCTACATCGCCGCCCGCCGCGCGGTGGCACGGCGCTACGAACAGGCGCTCGCGGGCAGCGGCCTGGTGCTGCCCGTCACGGCCCCGGGCAACGACCACGTGTATTACGTCTACGTCGTCCGCCACCCCGAACGGGACCGCATCCTGCGCCTCCTGGAGGAGCGGTACGACATCGCGCTCAACATCAGCTACCCGTGGCCGGTGCACACCATGACCGGCTTCGCGCACCTCGGATACGGCAGGGGAGCGCTGCCCGTCACCGAGGCACTGGCGGATGAGATCTTCTCGCTGCCCATGTACCCGTCGCTGCCACGGGGCGTGCAGGACAAGGTGATCGGTGCGCTGCTCGACGTGCTGGGAGGGCTGTGATGGCCGTATCCGTGTCAACGGCGGTGCCCGCGCCCGTCGCCGGCCGCGTGGTCCCCGGTGCGCTCGGCCGCTGGTTCGCCGAGGCCGGCGAGCGCACGTACACCCGTACCCGGCGCATCCCGCTGGACGCCCTGGAGGGCTGGCACACCGACGCGCACACGGGCGACCTCGTCCATGACCGGGGCAGCTTCTTCAGCGTCGGGGGCCTGGACGTGACGGCGCCGGACGGCCCCGTGCCGCGCTGGGCGCAGCCCGTCCTGCACCAGCCGGAGACCGGCATTCTCGGGCTGCTGGTCAAGGACTTCGATGGGGTGCCGCACTATCTGATGCAGGCCAAACCCGAACCGGGCAACGCGGGCGGCCTCCAGCTAGCCCCCACCGTGCAGGCCACCCGCTCCAATTTCACCCGTGCGCACGGTGGCCTGGCGGTGCCCTACCTGCGCCACTTCCGCAGCCCGTCGCCGCGCGCGCTGATCGCAGACGTACGCCAGTCGGAACAGGGCGCGTGGTTCTACCGCAAGCGCAACCGCAACATGATCGTGCGTACGACGGAGGACGTGCCGGTGCTGCCGGGGCACCGGTGGATGACGCTGCCGCAGATCCACGGGCTGCTCGCGGCCGGTGACGTGGTGAACATGGACGCCCGGAGCGTGCTCGCCTGCCTGCCCCCGCGGCCCGGCCCGGCGGGCCGCCCCCGCCACACGGGGCGGGAGATCCTGCGCTGGCTCACCGACGTCCGCAGCCGGCCCGGCCTGCGCACCCGCCCCGTACCGCTGCGCGGGCTGCCGGGCTGGCACCGCACGGAGCACGCGATCCGCCACGACGACGGCCGGTTCTTCGAGATCATCGCGGTCGAGGTACGGGCGGGCGGCCGCGAGGTGCGGCGCTGGACACAGCCCATGCTGCGCCCGTGCGGCACCGGCGTCATCGCCTTCCTCCACACCCGCATCGACGGCGTGCCCCACGTCCTCGTGCACGCCGCCGCCGAGCCGGGCAGCGTGGACGCCGCCGAGCTGACCGCGACGGTGTGCTGCACCCCGCAGAACTACGCGGGGCTGCCGCCCGCGGCCCGCCCGCACTTCCTGGACGAGGTACGGGACGCGCCACCGGACCGGGTGCTCTTCGATGCGCTCCTGTCGGAGGAAGGCGGCCGCTTCCACCACGCGCTCAACCGCTACCGGATCGTGGCGGTCGACGGGCCCGGTGCGTACGAGACGGCCGGCGACTACCGGTGGGTGACGGTGCGGCAGCTGTACGCGCTGCTGTGCCACAGCCACTACGTCACCATCCAGGCCCGCACCCTGCTCACCTGTCTGCGCAGTCTGTCCGGAGCGGAGGCCCCCTGATGACCGGAACGGCGTGCCGGGTCTGCACGGCGCCGCTGCGTACCTTCCTCGACCTCGGGGACCACCCGCTGTCCTCGGCCTTCCCGACGCCCGCCGAAGCCCTGGACGGGGCAGGGGACACGGTTCGCTACCGCCTCGCTGCCGGACAGTGTGAGCGCTGCGCCCTGGTCCAGCTCACGGGCGACGTGCCGTACGGACGCCGTCCGCACCAGGGGTACCCGTACCACTCGTCCGGGTCCGCCGTGATGCGCGAGCATTTCCGTGCGGCCGGGCTGCGCCTGCTGCGTACCGAACTGCACGGCGCACGGGGCGCCCTGGCCGTCGAGATCGGCCGTACGGACGGCGTGGTGCTCCGGACCCTGGCGGACGCCGGAGTGCGCCCGCTCGCCTTCGAGCCGTCCGGACGGTGCGGATACGGGGCGGCGCGGGTGCGCCCCGACTTCCTGACCGCCGCGTCCGCGCGTGAGGCCGTCGCCGCCGAGGGCCGCGCCCGCGTCGTGTACGCCGCCAACACCGTGTGTGACATCGCCGACCTGCCGGGCCTGTTCGCGGGCCTGGACGAACTCCTCACCGCCGACGGCGCTTTCGTCTTCGAGGACCCGTACCTCGGCGAGATCGTCCGGCGCACCGCCTTCGACCAGTTCTACGACGAGCACCGCTGGTACTTCACCGCGACCTCCGTGCGCGCCCTGGCCGAGCGGTACGGATTCCGGCTGACCGGCGTCGAACGGCTGCCGGTGCACGGCGGCCAGCTCCGCTACGTTCTCACCCGGGCCGGACGCCGCAGGCCCGCACCGGAGGTGGCGGAAGTCCTGGCGGAGGAGGAGGCCCGTGGGCTGACGGACCCCGCGACCCTGGACGCCTTCGCGGGCCGGGTGGAGCGCGTGCGCGGGGACCTGGTGGCGCTCCTCGAAGCGCTGCGTGCCGCGGGCCGTACGGTGGCGGGCTACGGGGCCACGGCGAAGAGCTGCACCGTGGCCACGTACTGCGGCCTGGGGCCGCACCTGGTTCCCTATGTCTGCGACAGCACCCCGGCCAAACAGGGCAGGGTGACCCCCGGCGCCCATATCCCCGTCCGCCCGCCCGCGGCCTTCGCCGCGCCCTATCCGGACTACGCGCTGCTGTTCGCGTGGAACCACGCCGAAGAGATCATGGCCAAAGAGCAGGCGTTCCGGGCCACGGGCGGGCGGTGGATCCTTTACGTGCCGGAGGTACGGGTGGTGTGAGGAGCGGACACGGCGGCCGTCAGCCCGCCAGCTTCTCCAGCCGCGGCACGATCGCCGCCGGGGAGGGCAGGGCCGCCGTCTCGTCCCGTATCTCGGCCGCTGCGGCCAGCAGGGCGTCGTCCGTCAGCAGGCGGCGCAGCAGGCCCGCGTCCACCGCTTCCGGAGAACTGACCATGGCGACGCCCCGTGCGCGCAGAATGCGGGCCACCTCGTAGTCGTCGGCGCCGCCCGGCAGCACCAGATGCCGTACGCCCGCGCCGAGACCGGCCAGCGTGGTGCCGTTGCCGCCGTGGTGGATCATCGCGGTGCAGGTCGCCAGCAGCGCGGTGAGCGGCAGCCAGCCCTCGGCCCGTACGTTGGCGGGCAGGGGCCCCAGCGCGGCGGGGCCGGCGTCGCCGAGCGCCAGGACGAACTCGGCGTCCACCGCGCCGGCCGCGCGCACCACCGTACGCAGCTCGCCGACGCCGCTCAGCTGCGGGCGCAGCGTGCCGAGCGTGACCGCGACCCGGGGCCGGGCCGGGCGCTCCAGCAGCCAGGGCGGCAGCACGGCGCCGGTGGTGTAGGGCAGCGCCCGCATGGGCCAGCCGCCCAGGTCGTACGCGGCGATGCTGGGCGGGCGGGTGTCGATCGTCGCCGTGGGCGGGGGCGGCGGCCCGTCCAGGCCGTACTGCCGGTACACGGCGGCCAGCCACGGCCCGAAGCGGCTGCTGATCTGCCGGAAATGGTGGCAGCTGATGGTGTGCTCGACGGCCGGTACGCCGAGCAGCGCGGCCACGAGAGGCCCGGCGCCCTGGAGTTCGGTGTACAGGACGAGATCGGGGCGCCAGGCCGTGGCGACCTCGACGGTCCGCTCGACGGTGGCCTCGGAAGTCCTGGCGAACAGTTCGGCGGCCAGGGTGACGGCTTCGGGCGAGTCCGTACGGAACCGGTCGAAGGTCATGCCGCGTTCGGCCAGCAGCCGCCCGAAGATCTCCTCGGTGTCGGCGGCGGGGGAGGAGTCGAAGGCGTGCAGCCCGGCGCGCGCCACGTGTGCGCATGAGGCGCCGGGGACGGCGAACAGCACGTCGTGCCCCGCGGCGCGCAGCGCGTGCGCCAGTGCGATCGGCGGGAAGACGTGCCCCGCCCCGTGGGACGTGGTCACCAGGACGCGCATGGCTCAGCCCTCCCTCGTGAGTACCGGCCGGCCCTCGGCGGCGACGGCCCCACGCAGCGCGGCGGCCACCCTGCGGACATCGCGGTCGCCGAGTCCCGGATGCAGCGGCAGGCACAGCGTCTCCGCGGCAGCCTGCTCCGCGCCCGGCAGGGCGGGGCCGCCGGTCCCGAACGCGGGCACCTTGTGCAGCGGCGCGTAGCGGAAGGTCGTGTAGATGCCGTCCCGGAGCAGCGCGGCGGCCACCCGGTCGCGCAGACCGGCCGCCATCTGCACCCAGTAGAAGAAGTACGAGGACGTGTGCCCGGCGGGCAGCGGGGGCGGCAGGCGCAGCGCGTCGCAGCCGGCCAGCTCCCGGTCGTACAGCTCGACGATCTCCCTGCGGCGGGCGAGGAACGCGGGCAGCCGGTCCAGCTGGACCGCGCCGATCGCCGCGGTCAGGTCGTTGCTGAGCTCCCGGCGCCCCGGTTCCGGCACGTCCAGCTCCCACCAGCGGGACGAGACCCGCGCGTGCCCCAGGCCGGTCGGCTGGACCAGGCCGTGGTACGCCAACCGGCGTGCCCGTACGGCCAGTTCCGCGTCGCGTACGTACAGCATCCCGCCGTCCCCGGTGGTCAGCACCTTGGCCGCGTCGAAGCTCCACATCGCCAGATCGCCGAAGGTGCCGACCGCCCGGCCGTTCACGCATGAGGCCACCGAACAGGCGCAGTCCTCGATCAGGGTGCGGCCCGCCGCGCGGCAGTTGGCGGCAATGCGCGCTATGTCGCCGGGGTAGCCGCCGTAGTGCAGCACCACCACTGCTTTGGTACGGGGCGTGACGACGGCCTCGACGTCCTCCGCGGTCGGGTTCAGGGTGCGGGCGTCCACGTCGCAGAAGACGGGGCGGCCACCGGCCCGTACGACCGCGTTGGCGGCGGCCACGAAGCTGGGCGAGGGCAGCACCACCTCGTCGCCGGGCCGCAGGCCGAGCAGTTCGGTGGCGAGGAAGAGGCCCGCCGTGCCCGAGTTGA
Source organism: Streptomyces sp. NRRL F-5755 (assembly GCF_001279365.1). Lineage (NCBI taxonomy): Bacteria > Bacillati > Actinomycetota > Actinomycetes > Kitasatosporales > Streptomycetaceae > Streptomyces > Streptomyces sp. NRRL F-5755. The sequence goes on from NZ_LGCW01000282.1 coordinate 43,446, forward strand.
GGAACAGCACATGCTCCGGGTGTACCCCGACGTGCGCGGCGAAGGCGGCCTCGAAGGCGGCGCTGCGCGGCCCGTGACCGAGCCAGCGGTCCGCGAACACCGCTGCCACGGCGGCCAGTTCCGCGTCCCCGGCCTGCGGCTGGAAGAGGTCGATCATGTCGTGGTCCTCACATCCTCGAAGGGGCGGGTGCCTGGGGCGAGTCTGGGGCGGTCCCTGGGGCCCCGGAAGCGGGCGGCTCGGGACCGAAGCGGCCATGGACGGTTCGGTCCGGCGGCGGTGTCTTCCGCGCATGGGGCGGCGGCGGAAGGGTCGCATCTGTCAGCGAGATGTCACTCGCCCATGGAAAGATCTTGAAACCTCAAGTACTGTCGCTGTCCCGTGCCCGGCCGTCCGGCCCGGCACGCCGCTGTCCCGGAGAGGAACCATGACGTCCCAAGCCGTCCCCGCGTCCGGCCCGGCCACCGCCGCCTTAGACGACACCCGGTCCTGGACCCTGGCCGAACCCGGCCCCTTCGGCGTCCTGATCACCCCGGCCGAGCCCGGCACCCCGGTCACCGCCGTCCCCGTGCCGTGGCTGCGCGACCTGGCCCGCCGCCACCACCTCGTCGCCCTGCGGGGCTTCACCCCGCCCGCCGACGCCACGGCCCTCGACGCCTACGCGCGCACCTGGGGCGAGGTGATGGAATGGCCGTTCGGCACGGTCTTCGACGTACGTGCCCACCAGGACCCCGAGGACCACGTCTTCGACACCGGCTTCATGCCGCTGCACTGGGACGGAATGTACGTCGAGCACGTGCCCGAGTTCCAGATCTTCCACTGCGTCGCGGCCCCAGGGGCGGCCGAGGGCGGCGGCACGCTCTTCTGCGACACCACCCGCGTCCTCGCCGACGCCGACCCCGAGACCCTGGAGCGCTGGCGCGGCCTCACCCTGAGCTACCGCAACGCCAAGGTCTCGCACTACGGCGGACTCGTCGTCTCGCCCCTGATCGAGCCGCACCCCGACGCCGGGTTCCCGGTGATGCGGTTCCTCGAACCGGTGCCGGACGGCGAGCACATCATCAACGAGCCGGACGTGGGCATCGACGGACTGACGGGCGAGGCGGAGGCCGCCGAACTGGCCGCCATCCGCGACGCCGCGTACGACCCCCGGCACGTGTACGTGCACGCCTGGCAGCAGGACGACATCGTCATCGCCGACAACTACACCCTGCTGCACACCCGGGTGCCCTACCGCCGCGGACTGCCCCGCCACCTGCGCCGCGTCCATGTCCTGGGCGATCCCCCGCTGCGCAGCCACGTCCACGACCAGCAGGGCGCCACCGGGGCCGACACCCAGCGGGGGACCGCATGACCGTGACGTACGAGCAGCACGCCGAGCGCCCGGCACAGGGGGAGGACGAGGGTGACGCCGCGTACGAAGCCGCCACGCGGCAGTACTGCGCACAGATCCTGGAACTGCTGCTGCCGCACCGCCGCCCCGTCGGCGCCCCGGACGGGGCGGACCCGCACCACGGCCACCGGCCCGAGGAGTGCTTCGCCGAACAGCTCGCCCAGCTGCGCGACTTCGTCGCCCGCCGCGAGCCGGTGCTGCTGACCCTGCCGGCGTTCCCCTGCAAGTCGCCCAACCCCGCCAAGGTCGCCGGCCACCTGCCGGACCTCGGCGAACTGCTCTCGCTGCGCTTCCTGGACGACCTGTGCGCCGCGATCGGCGCCGTCTACCCGCCCGGTGCCCGGCTGCTGATCTGCTCGGACGGCCATGTCTTCGGCGACCTCATACGCGTCCCGGACGCGCACATCGACGCGTACGGCAAGGCGCTGCGCGAAATGATCGAGGCGACCGGCCTGCGGCACATCGACACCTTCGGGCTGGACCAGGTCTACGAGGACCGCACCTACGACGAAAAACGCGCTCTCCTGGAGCGGGACCACGCGCAGAGCCTGGAGGAACTGCGGGACGAGGTACGGGGCGGCGGCCCGGCGCTCAGCCACTACCGCGGCACCATCCGCTTCCTCGTCGAGGACACCGCGGACTGGACCGGATCGAAGGCGCAGTTGCAGCGCGAGTGCCGCGGGCGCGCGTACGGCGTGCTGCGCCGCAGCCGGGCATGGGGCGAGCTGATCGCCCACCACTACCCGCGCAACGTGCGGCTGTCCATCCACCCCCAGCCCTGCGGCTCGGCGAAGTTCGGGATCGCGCTGCTGGAGGCGGCGGACAACTGGCTCACGCCGTGGCACGCCGTCGTCGTGCAGACCGGCGCGGACCGCTTCCGGCTGATGAAGCGGCACGAGGCGGAGCGGGTGGGGATACCGGCGGGCCCGAGCTGGCGGCCGAGCCACTACATCGCGTCGGAGCTGTTCGACGTGGCTAGCTGACCGTCCGGCCGGTGCGGGCGGGCGGCCCGCCGCCCGCACACCGCCGTACAGACCGTGAGCAGGACCCCCGCCAGGCACCAACTGGCCAGCACATCCAGCGGCCAGTGATAGCCGCGGCGCACCAGGCCGATGCCGACCGCCAGATTGAGCAGCCCCACGCCGACGGCTGCGACAGCGGTCGGCATCGGCCTGCGCGGGCGTTCGCGCAGTGCGGTGAGCAGCAGGGCGACCGATCCGTACGCGACCGCCGCCGTCGCCGCGTGCCCCGAAGGGAAGAAGCCGGTGTGCGCGCCGCCGGCCATCTCGGGCGGCCCCGTGCGGGCCAGCCAGGTCTTCAACGGGACCACCAGCGCGGGCACCACTGCCATGGTCAGCACGGCGGCCAGTGGCGGCAGCCACCAGCGCGGCGCGGCTGCCCGCCTGCCGCGCCATGCCGCGTACAGCGCCGCGAGCGCGAGCACCGGCAGTGCGACGACCGTGTTGCCGAGGTCGGCGAAAAACTCCGCGAGCGAGGCGGGCACGGCGCTGTGGACCAGCGCGCGGCCGAGGCGTTCGTCCAGCGCGCGGAGCGGACCGTCGGAAGCCACCTGCCAGGCGAGGACCGCGAAGAGCACGGCGCACAGAACGGCGGGGAGAAGGCCGCGCCGGAGGAAGAAGGCCGGCCGCCTCGGAACAGGGGGGGTGGTTCCGAGGCGGCCGCGCTGACCGGAGTGCCGCGCGCCCCGGGGGGTTTGGGGCGGGCGGCCGTCCGATCGGTGAGGATGCCCGGGGCGCGGGGCCCCGGATGTGTGCGCGAAGGCACGGCCTGGCCGAAGCCGGGGAAGCCCCGGCCGGGCGTCGCTCACGGCTTCCTGTGAGCGGGGTGTATCTCTCATCTGCAGAAACCGTACGGCAGGGAGGCGGGGCCGGACAGCCGGATCACCCGGCCACCATCGGCCCCGCACACATTCTTCACGTCCTGCCGCCGATCACGGCGGGTCACACCGTCGCGAGCGCACCCTCGATGATGTTCAGGCCCTCGTTCAGCAGGTCCTCGCCGATGACCAGCGGCGGCAGGAAGCGCAGCACGTTGCCGTACGTGCCGGTGGTCAGCACCAGCAGGCCCTCCTGGTGGCAGGCCGCGGCCAGCGCCGCGGTCGCCTTCGGGTTCGGCTCCTTGGAACCGGACTCCACGATCTCGATGGCGATCATCGCACCCCGGCCGCGGACCTCGCCGATGATGTCGTGCTTGTCCGCCATCGCCTGCAGACGCGGCTTCATGATCTCGCCGATCCGGCGGGCCTTCGCGTTCAGGTCCAGCTCGCGCATCGTCTCGATGGCGCCGAGCGCCGCCGCGCAGGCCACCGGGTTGCCGCCGTAGGTGCCGCCCAGGCCGCCCGCGTGCGCCGCGTCCATGATCTCGGCGCGGCCGGTGACGGCCGCCAGCGGCAGACCGCCCGCGATGCCCTTCGCGGTCGTGATCAGGTCCGGGACGATGTTTTCGTCCTCGCACGCGAACCACTGGCCGGTACGGCAGAAGCCGGACTGGATCTCGTCCGCGACGAAGACGATGCCGTTCTCCTTCGCGAAGTCCGCGATGGCGGGCAGGAAGCCCTTGGCCGGCTCGATGAAGCCGCCCTCGCCGAGCACCGGCTCGATGATGATCGCGGCCACGTTCTCCGCGCCGATCTGCTTGGTGATCTGCGAGATGGCCTGGTCCGCTGCCTCCTTGGCGCAGTTCTCCGGGCCGGTCAGCCAGCGGTAGGGGTAGGCCAGCGGCACCCGGTAGACCTCCGGGGCGAACGGGCCGAAACCGTGCTTGTACGGCATGTTCTTCGCGGTCAGCGCCATCGTCAGGTTCGTCCGGCCGTGGTAGCCGTGGTCGAAGACGACGACCGCCTGGCGCTTGGTGTACGCGCGGGCGATCTTGACGGCGTTCTCCACGGCCTCGGCGCCCGAGTTGAACAGCGCCGACTTCTTGGCGTGGTCGCCCGGGGTCAGCTCGGCCAGCTGCTCACAGACCTCCACGTACGGCTCGTACGGCGTGACCATCACACAAGTGTGGGTGAAGTCCGCGAGCTGCGCGGTGGCGCGGCGCACCACGGCCTCGGCGCTGTTGCCGACCGAGGTGACGGCGATGCCCGAACCGAAGTCGATGAAGGAGTTGCCGTCGACGTCCTCCAGGATGCCGCCGCCCGCGCGCTTGGCGAAGACGGGCAGCACCGCCCCGACGCCGCCGGCCACGGTGGCCTGCTTGCGCGCCCACAGCTCCTGGGACTTCGGGCCGGGGATCGCGGTGACGACGCGACGCTCCTGGGGGAGGGCGGGGCCTCCGGACAGTTCGGTCATGGCAGTCTCCTGGGGTGGAACGGGACGTTCTGAAGGGTTGTGCTCGCAGGCTAGGGGGCGGAGCGGGACGTCGGCATGTTCCGTTCGGGAGAAGTACGCGTGTTGCGTTGTCCGCACCGGACATAGCGGCGGGGTACGGCCAGTAGATTGAGCGGCGGCGTACGCAGCGAACAGCAGGGTGCGCGCGGGGCCGCCCGCCGCGCGCCCGCACGTCTCAAGGGGGACGAGGGGCACCGGATGGACACCGAGGGCACGCAGCACGACGCACCGCACACCCGCACCGACCACCACGTACCCCGCCCCGCGGCGCCACCGGTCCCGCCCGCCCCGCCGTCGGCCCCGTCCGCCCGGCCGTCTCCCGGCATCCCGCCGGTGCCGTCGGCCCCGCCCGCCTTCGAGGACGGCGCGTTCCTGCACTGGCTCCGCGCGCCCCGCCGGGCCGCCGCGCCCGGCATCTGGACGTACGGGCATATCCCGCGGCCCGCCGAGAACCCCGACCGGGTGCCCACCCGGCAGCTCGTCACCGGCGCGCTGATCTCGTTCCTGTGCGGCTGGCTGCTGTGGTCCCTGCTGTGGAACGGCTACCTCGGCCCGTACTGGCTCTATCCGCTGCTGCTCCTGACGCCGGACTCCTGGCGCTCGGCCGGCGGCGACAAGATGATCTTCGTTACGCTGACGTACCTCTACTACGCGCTCGTCCTGGCCGTCCTCGTGCTCGTCTTCGGACGGCTCGGACGCTGGCGGGAACTGGGGCGGCGCCTGCTGGGGCCAGTACTGCGCCGCGCCAGGGAACAGCGGCCCGACGCCGTACCGGAGCCGGAGGCGGACCGCGCGCAATGGCCCGCCCTGCGCGCGGGCGGCGCACCGGACGCCGCCGACAAACTCGCCGCCGAAGCCCTGGCCGGCCGCATGAACGATGTCGACGTGTCCCGTATCGAACGCGCCTGGCAGTCCGTGCGCTCCGGCAAGAACTCCCTCGCCTCCTTCACCGACACCGTCCTGCGGCACGGCGCCGCCGCCTGCGCCCACCCCTCCGGCCTGCGCGACCTGCCCGCCCGCGCCGCCCACCACGACCTGCTCGCCCAGCAGGTGCGCATCGGTACCGCAACCGACCACCCGCGCAATCCGCACCAGCACCGCGGTGCGGGCTGCGCTCTCGACCCGACGCTGCTGGGCACCTCACTGCTCGCCGTCGGCCCGCCCGGCTGCGGCAAGACCACCCGCGTGGTGCGGCCCGTCGTGGAGGCCATGTGCCTCCAGGCGCTGGCCGGGCGCGGGGCGGTGGTCGCCGTCGGCGCGGCGGGCTCCGCCCTCGGCCCGGACGACGCGTTCGACGCGGTCGTACGGATCGGCGCCCCCGAACCGGACTGCGACATCGACCTGTACGGCGGCACCACCGACCCCGACGAGGCGGCCGGCATCCTCGCCGAAGCGCTCGTCGGCGACCTGGCCGCCACCCTGCCCGGCGGCGACAGCCGGCGCGCCGCGACCGCGCTCGGCCAGCTCCTCGGCCCGTACCGCGCCGCGCACGGCCGCTTCCCGTCCGTACCCGAACTGCGCGAACTCCTCGACGGCTCGGCGACGGCGCTGGCCGCGCTGCGCGACGCGCTGGAGGCCGCCGGGGCGCAGCCGCTGCTGCGCGAACTCGACGCCCGCGCGCGACAGTCCGGCCGCCCCGACGACATCGGCGACCTCCTCGCCGACCGCGTCGCCCTCCTCGACCGCCCCGCCTTCGCGCCGTACTTCGACCCTGAGGGCGGCGACCGCCAGATTTCCCTGCGCGCGCTCGACCACCCGCTACGGGTGCGTATCGACCTGCCCGAGCGCGGCCACGCGGAGGCGTCGCGCATCCTGGCCCGGCTGGTGCTGGCCCAGTTCACCGAGTGCGCGGCGGCCCGCACCGACCGCTCGCTCTTCGCCTGCCTGGTCCTCGACGACGCGGCGCACACCGTCACCGCCGAGTCGCTGCGCGGCCTCCAGCGGCTGCGCGCTGCCAACGCGGGCGTCGTGCTGACCCTGCGCTCCCTCGACGACATACCCGAGACGCTGCGCAGCGCGCTGCTCGGCGCGGTGGGCTGCCGGATGGCGTTCGCGGGCGTGACGACGTGGGACGGGGCGCGGTTCGCCGAGGTATGGGGCAAGGAGTGGGTCGAGACGCGCGATGTGACGGACCGGCAGATCATCGCGGAGGGCGCCGCGATGAAGGCGTTCCACGTCTTCCGCCACCTGGTCACCGGCAAGGCCGCCACCGCCAAGGCGGTCACCGTCCGCACCGTCGAACGCGAACGCTGGTCCGCCTCCGATCTGGCCAACTCGGTGCCGCCGGGGCACGCGGTGCTGTCGGTCACGTCGGTACGGGGGGAGCATGCGCCGCCGGTGTTGGTGGATCTGCGGGGGTGAGGAGGGCCCTTCGGGGCCGGTGTCCGGTATCCGGTGTCCGGTATCCGGTGTCCGGCGGGGCTGACCGGCAGGCGCGCCGGGGCGGGCGCGATCCGGCGCCGTGGACTGCGTTCCCGGACGGTGCGCTCCTGCGTGGGGCGTTCCCGCATGGTGCGCTCCTGCGCGGGGCGTTCCCGCACGGGGCGTTCCCGCACGGTCCTCTCCTGCACGGTGCCCTCCCGCACGGTGCGCCGCCTCGTCGCCGGTGGATGTGTCGACGTCGCCGCGGTCGGCCGTCTCGCCGAACCGCGTCAGAGCCCGCCCCGTTCCTCCCGCCGTGCGGCCCCATGCGGCGCGGAATCGACCGGGTCCTCCCGCACCACCCCCGTCGCCGTGATCTCCACCAGCTGCCCCGGATAACCGAGCACGGTGACGCCCACGAGCGTGGACGTGTGCGGCCCCGTGGAGAGGGCCGAGGCGCGGACCTCCTCCCAGGCGGGGAAGAGCGCCTCGGTGGTGGTGGCGGCCACGTACACCGTGCTGGCGATCACCCGGTCCAGGCCACTGCCGGCCGCCTCCAGCTGGGCGGTGAGGTTGGCGAGGACCTGGCGGGTCTGGGCGGCGAGGTCGCCGGGGCCGACGAGGTTGCCGTCCGCGTCGAGCGGCACCGCGCCCGCGGTGAAGACCAGGCGCTCACCTGCCTCGACTACGGCGGCGTGCGAGTAGCGCGGGGGCGGGAACAGGCCGGGCACGGTCGTGAAGCGGGCCATCGGGGCTCCTTCGGGCGGCGTCTGCGTGGTGCCGGATCGGTCGGTGCCGATCAGCTCACGGCGGGGCCGGGTGCGTCCACCGGTTTTCCCCGGCCAGGGCCGGTCCGGCCGCCATCCGTACGGGGCCACCCCGCCCGCCGCCCGCACGGGGCCGCCCCGTCCGCCTCTTGCACGGGGCCGCCGACGTGGTGGGCGAGGCCGCGCACGCCGACCACGTCCGCCCGCCATCCACACGGGGCCGCCCCGCCCGTCTCCTGCACGGGGCAGCCGACGCGGTGGGCGAGGGTGCGCGCCGACCACGTCCGCCCGCCGCCCGCACGGGGCCGCCCCGTCCGCCTCCTGCACGGGGCAGCCGACGCGGTGGGCGAGGGTGCGCGCCGACCACGTCCGCCCGCCGCCCGCACGGGGCCGCCCCG